>CAYSMU010000024.1:0-4056 GCA_964432145.1 uncultured Chloracidobacterium sp. | reverse complement strand
TATCAAGGTTTTTTACGTTTATGGAAGCTCCGGCGACGGCAGCTCCGTTAGGGTCGACGACCGTACCCTGGATAAGTCCTGTGGTCGCCTGGCTCTGGGCGAAGATCGAAATGCCAAGCAGCACGATGATCGCCGCAGCGGCATAATATCGAGAGAATTTCAACATAATGGGTCTCCTTTCAGGTTCAGATGGGGCAAAGCAATTACTCTGGTGCCGTTGATCTTTGTAAGGCGATATGCACAAAAGTGTCAATTACGGACGCCAAGGATATACCAAAATCAACGTTATTAGAATATTAGGTACGCATTATATTGTGGTTTTGGTAGAAAATGCCAGTCGCCAAAGATATTTCTTTATTGCCGATATACGATAATGGCTTGCCGCAAGAAACTGCCGATTTCGACCGATGCTGTGATAATCTGAAAGCTTGCGACGATTGGGAAGTTTGCATATGCAGCCGTTCAAGATACGAGATATATCGATCGATCCGCCACTGATCCTGTCACCGATGGCTGGTGTGACGGACTATACCTTTCGCCGGCTGATAAAGCGGCGTGGCGGAGTCGGTTTGGTCGTGTCTGAATTCATCTCGGTCGAGGGACTCACCCGGCATAATCCGAAATCAAAGCGCCAAATGCGTTTTGACGAAGAAGAAAGGCCTTTTGCGGTACAGATCTTCGGCGGGCGTCCCGAGCGTATGGCGATGGGCGCCGAAATGGCTCAGGAGGTCGGTGCCGATATTCTGGACGTGAACTGCGGCTGTCCGGCCCCAAAGGTTGTCAAGAACGGAGGCGGTTCGGGCCTTCTCCGCGAGCCAAAGCTGCTTGAGACGATCCTTAGAGAGATCAAAAAGACGATCACCATTCCGCTCACCCTCAAGTTGCGCACAGGCTATACCGATGCGTCGATAAATGTTGTCGATGTCGCCCGGATGGCCGAACAATGCGGCGTCGAGCATATCCAGGTGCATGGCCGAACCCGTGAGCAGGGCTATAAGGGACTCGCAAACTGGGAACTGATCCGACAGGTGAAAGAGGCCGTGAGCATTCCGGTTTCGGGAAATGGCGATATCACGACGATCGAGTACGGCATGCGAAAGTGGAGCGAGTCAGGCGTGAACGGGATCCTGATCGGCCGCGGGGCGATGCAGAATCCGTGGATCTTTCGTCAGTTCGCCGACGTTCTGGCCGGGCGCGAACACTACCAGCCGGACGTCTCGGAAAAGAAAGATGTCCTGTTGGAATTTTTCTCGATGTGCCGCGAGGAGATGCCCGAAATAGTCGCGTTAGGTAAAATGAAGCAGCTCGCGGGCCAGTTTACCAAAGGGCTGGTCGGCGGAGCTCAATTCCGGCAGACGCTTTACCACTCGCACTCTGCTCAGGAGATATTGGATAACATCTCAATATATTTCGAAACGCTCGAGCGTCGCGAGACCTTTGGCGACGGTATGGTCGAAACGGACGACGACCGGGACCTGGAATTCATCTCCTGCGATATCACGAACAGCTCCGCGGCCGCGCGTCTGTAGGACAAGTTATGCGAAAGACGATTTTTCTTGTTGCGACCCTTTCATTGGCCGGTCTTGTTTCGTCGGCTTTTACTCAGGACCTGAAGCCCGAGGAGATCGTCGCAAAACACCTCGACGCGATCGGGAAAAAAGAGATACGTGACGGGCTAAAGACGCTGATGGCCGTCGGCGTGAGCGAGTTTGAATCGCGCATCCCACAGGTAAAGGGCGGCGGAAAGGCGATAGTCGTTTCAAATCCCGCCAACCTCTTTTTTGTCATCAGCCTGAACTCGAAGGAATATCCTTTCGAGAAAGTCGGCTACTTTGATGGAAAGATCAATTTGCCTTTCATCTCGGCCGGTCAACGGTCGTTGCTCGGAGTGTTTCTTAACGAGCACGGGAAAGTCCTGAGCGAAGGGTTATTCGGCGGCAGCATGTCGCTCCGATGGGTGATGCTGGCACCGGAACAGAGAAGAGCACGGTTGAAAGCGGCCGGCGTCAAGAAGATCGAAGGCAACAAGCTGTATGCGCTGGATTATTCGCCATCGGGCGGCGGCTCTGACGAGTTCAAAATACGGTTGTTTTTCGACGAAAAGTTCAACCATGTCAGGAGCGAGTACAAGCGAGAGATACAACGCGGGCAGGGCACTTTCGGCCAGCAGAATCAACAGGGAAATGCCAGGATCGAGCTGACCGAAACATTTGCCGACTTTAGGACCGTGGATGGCCTGACACTGCCCTACAGTTACCGTGTAAGCTTTCTATCGAACAGCAATACGAGTGTCAATGAGAACATCTGGGGCATCAAGGTCAGTCAGTATTACATAAACCAGCAGCTTCAACCCGACTTTTTCACCTTCGATACGAAATAGGAGATCGCATGAGATCGTTTTTCCGCATCGCTTTGCTGCTAGTAACGGTCGCCGCCGGACAATCGATTGTATCGGGCCAGGCTGCGAGTGACCCCGGCCCGATCCGCTCATCGGCCGCTTATTCCGAAGTGCTTCTTCGCAAGACCGAGCTTCAGGCCGATCTTGAGGCTTATCTGGCCGATTACACCGAATCCCATCCCAAGATCATCGATCTGAGGTATGAACTGGCGTCGCTCGATAAACAGCTCGAAAAGATCTTCGCCGTAAAACCGTCCGAAACCGGAAAGCTCACCCTTGCTCTTGGCCGACTGATCGTAAAGCGTGCGGCGGTCGACACCGAATACTCTCGCCTTTTGCGAACGTACAACGGCGATCATCCCGAAGTGAAGCGGGCAAAGCGGCGGCTCGAGATATTTGACACGGCCATAAGGGAAGTACTTCGCTGAAATAGAAAAAGGCCGTGCCGGAACCTCCCGCACGGCCTAAAAATTTAGGTACTTACCTATTCTCCGGGTTTTGTTTTTCTCTCGTCTGCAAAAAGGATCGGCGAAACGATGGGACGGTAACTATCGTTGATCTTGATGTAGGCATTCTCGCGGAGTTTTGCCATGAACTTCTTCTGCTCGTCCGGGAATCTCTCCTGCATCATTGCGAGGCGTACCGCGTTCTCGTCGAAAACAGATTCATCACTCGCTTTTTCGCGTTCATCTACACGCAGGATCACCACGCCCATTTGATCGACCTCGATCGGTGCCGTGAACTCGCCGACTTTGAGGCCGGCGAGCGGCTTTTTGATCGTATCGACAAGGTCGTTTACGACTAACTTCTCCAACTTGCCGGTGCCGCGAGTGACCAAACCCGGATCGTTCTCCTTAGCCAGCTTGTCAAAATCTGCCCCGGCCTTTAGCTGGGCAAGCACCTGTTTTGCCTTTTCCTTGACCGCCGGTTCCTCGCGGCCGGCATATCCTAAAAAGATCTCGCTGAACGAGACCATTTCCGGCTTGGTAAACTTGGATTTGTTCTTTTCGTAATATTCCTTGAGGTCCTTTCCGGTAAAGCCCCAATAGACCTTTGACTGAACCTCACGCTGGATGACGCGGTCGCGAGTGGCCTGTTTGCGCCAAGTCTCTTTGAGATCGTTCGGGTTGACGCCTGACTTTTCCATTTCCTGGTACAGGGCGTCGACGGTCTTGAGCTTGTACTCGTCCATGATCTCCTTGATGCGCTGGTTGATGCTCGCCTCGATATCGCCTTCGAGGCCGCTTTCCTTGGCCTTTTGGATTAGGAGTTCCTCGTTGATCAGACTGGCAATGAGCTCGCCCTGCTTTTCATCGGCCATCTTCTGGGCTTCCTCGCGGGTCTTGCCCTCTTTGACCCAGGTTTCGATGATATCTTTCATCTCGCGCTTGATCCGCGAAAGTGTGATTACCCCGTCATTGACCTGTGCAACGACCTCATCGACAACCCGTGTCTGTGTTTCCTGCCCAAACGCCGAAACGCCTAGCACCAGCGAGGCCGCAGCCGCTATCGAAAGATGCCGGAAAAATCTCATGAAATAAACTCCTGTTAGTACCAAAGCCGAAATTCTAGTATTCGGCGGACGATCTTGCAACTCTCAGTTCGATGCCTGTTGGGCCAAATACGTTTGTCCGGGCGTTACGAAAACCCAATAAACG
>CAYSMU010000023.1:0-14715 GCA_964432145.1 uncultured Chloracidobacterium sp. | reverse complement strand
GCCCTGGCAAAGCTGACGACGACGCCTTCCTGGAAAGGCCGGATCCAGATCGCGGGATTCAATGCATTGGCCGAACTGGGCGATAAGCGAGGATTTGACGCGGGTTTTAAGGCCGCGACAGACAAGACGCTGCCGTTCAACGTGCGGACCGCCGCTCTCGGTGTGGTCGGTGCTGCCGGCAAGGGCGATCCGAGGGCATATCCGCTGATCTTCGAGAAATTCAAGACAGCTTTCGACGCGAGCAACATACAGGGCATCGTCAGCGGAATTCAGGCGATCGTGAAACTTGCCGATCCGCGTGGCCAGGAGGCGATCGATATGCTCAAGACGAAGTTCAAGGATAATCCCGGAGCGATGCAGTTCGTTGCTGCCCAGGAAGCGGCCCTAAAAGCGGCGATCAAGCCGTAAACCTTCGGTCTAGGACAAAAAAGAGGCGGGCCGATGGAGCCCGCCTTTTTATTATGCCATCAGGCCCGTTGTCCCCAAGAAATGGGCCTATATCAATTAAACGTCGGCAGGCCAGGGATGTTCCCAAAATATGGTCATACATCATTTCGGAGCTCGTAAGGGACAAACTCGCCAAAGTCCAAATTTCGCCTCAAAAGCCTCAGATAACCGGCCCAGCAATAGCATGAGATCCGGTAATGATCACCAGGTTCGGCCCAGCCCCTGTGATAGAAATCGATGATCGTGCCACCGCCGGAGGCCGTAAACATTGCCCCGACTCGTGTTCCGATCCAGTCTTCCATCGCCGAATAGATCGTCCACTCGAAAGACTCAACGGGCACGCATCTGGTAACGCGTGCACGCCAGTCGTATTCTGGCCCAAAGAATAGCTGCCACTGCGAACCGAACTCGGCCGATCCGGCGGAGGTCTTTGTCCACCATGAATCGAGCCCATCGGGGGTCGCAAACGCTTCAAACGCGCGAGCCGGTTCCGCATCTACCTTGAGTTGAAGTAATACGTCAGGCATACGAACCTCCGAATTGTTGAATTTTACCCTAAAATATCGGGGATTTGTTAATGATGTTCACAGCATGATGGCAAAAAAGCCGCCTCGAGAGAAGCGGCCTGAGCGGAAATTACTTACTAGTTGACCTATTGTTCACACACGCGATAGGCGGAATTGTAAGTTGGACTGCCGGGAAAGATAGTGATCCCCTCAAAGCAAGTGCCGCTCACTGCAAAGCCGTTGAACTCGGCCTCTGTGACGCTGCCGTCATCGATCGTAAAATGCAGCGTCTTATTCAACGGAGCAGTGTTTTGATCCCAAAAGCCCCCATAGCCCGGTGCCTGCGGGATCGTCAAAGTGCCGCCGGGTAATAGATCCATAACAAAAGTCTGGGTCGATCCGGGCGATAGTTCGCATTCATAGAACGACGTGAGGCCGCGGCCGGTGCAGCTCGTTACGAGGTATGTCCCGCCGCTGATGATGTTGTCGGGATAGCGAAGGGTCGGTGTGAACGAGAGCTTGTTGTTGTTTGGATTTTGCTCATTCGTACTCAGCGTCGAGGCCGTCGTTTTGAGAGTCGCAGCCGTCGTCGCTACCTGAAACTCGAATGTGAACGTCACGGAGCGGGTCTGGTTGTTGCCAAGGTTTCCGATATTGCAGGTGATCTTGTTGCCCGCAGTCGAGCATGTTCCCACACTCGCGGATACGGAGCTGAGTTTGCCGAGGATATAACGATTCGGACTGGTGTTCGTGAGCGGGAATTCAACCGTCACGGTTACGTTTTGGGCCGTTTGATTGCCAACGTTTTTGACGCGAGTCGTGTATTGATACGGTGATTCGACAATAGGCGTTGACGAGCCCTGCCACGGCAGGACCTCTAGGTTCGGTGCCGGCGGCGGTGCGGCTAGTGACGATGCGGTGCCAAATGACACGAGTGCCATCAAAAGGGAAAGAGCGATAATGCTCTTAGAGACTAAGTTCTTCATTTTTTTCTCCTGATAGTGTTTTACTTATCAGGCCACGCGTGTCCTGTACCAAAAGAACGGAGGGTTGAAAAAAGCTTGCAGATCATTTCTACGCATACGTTCTTTTACGTCAGAGCATCGTTACAACCTATCACCGGCTAAAGTGTTAAAATGGATCTGATATCGGTTCCATCAGTTTGAAAACTACATATGAGAGTTATGTCTTTGCTTCGTTTATCGAAAGATCAAGCGGCCCGATCGGCGACAGTCTTTGTCGCGTTTCTTAATCTGTTTATTTGTGTCGGACATCTTCCAGCCCAAGTGCCCGCGGTCACGAGGCAAGAGACCCTGCGTGGCTCGGTCACGCCGGAGCGCGAATGGTGGGACGTACTGCATTATGACCTCTCAGTTGAATTCGTTCCTGATCGCAGGACCATTCAGGGTTCGAATGTTATCACGTTCAAGACCCTCAAGCCGGGTTCGAAGTTGCAGATCGATCTTCAGACGCCGTTGAATATTACAAAGATCATTCACGGCAATTCCGAACTCAAATTCGAGCGTGAGGGAAATGTATTTTGGGTCACCTTCGACAAAGAGCTGCCGGCGGGCGCCGAAGACAAGATAACGATCACCTATGGCGGCAGGCCGACCGAGGCGAGAAATCCGCCATGGGACGGCGGTATCTCCTGGGGCCGTGACGATCTAGGTAACTGGTTTATTAACACCACTTGCCAGGGAATAGGCGCGAGCATTTGGTGGCCGAACAAGGACATTGGCTACGACGAGCCGGATCGCGGGATGAACATCAACCTGACCGTTCCCGACGATCTCGTCGCCGTATCGAACGGCCGCCTAAAGGGTATTGACAGCGATGTGCAGGGAAAGAGAAAGACCTTTCATTGGGTGGTGACCAGCCCGATCAATAACTATGGAGTTAACGCGAATATAGGCAATTACGTAACGTGGTCGGAGAAATACGAAGGCCTCGGCGGCACGCTTGACGTGAGCTATTATGCACTGCCCCACCAAAAAGAGGCGGCAATGAAGACCTTTCAGGAAGTGCCGCGAATGCTCAAGGCGTTCGAGCATTGGTTCGGCCCGTATCCGTGGTACGAGGATGGCTATAAGCTCGTAACGGTCTCGTATCCGGGAATGGAACACCAAAGCTCGGTGACCTACGGCAACTATTTTCGTAACGGCTATCGAGCACGAAATCCTAGTCCCGGAGCCGAGGTCGGAATGAAGTTCGATTTCATTATCGTCCACGAATCGGGCCATGAGTGGTTCGGCAATAACATCTCGATGCGCGATGCGGCAGATATGTGGATACACGAAGGATTTACCAACTATTCGGAGAATCTCTTTGTCGAGTATTTCTGGGGAAAGGAGCAAGGCTCTGAATACGTGATCGGCACTCGCCGCGTCATCCGAAACGACCGCCCGATAATCGGAACGTACGGGTTGAACCGTGAAGGCTCAGGCGATATGTACCCGAAAGGCGGCAATCTACTGCATACCGTCCGACAGATCGTCAATGACGACGCAAAATGGCGTTCGATACTTAAGGGCCTCAACCGCGATTTTCGGCGCCAGACGGTAACGACCAAGCAGGTCGAGGCGTACATTTCCAAACACGCCGGAATTGATCTCAGCAAGATATTTGACCAATACCTACGCGATGTGCGGATACCGCTCTTTCAATACAAGATCGAGGGCGACAAACTGACGTTCAATTGGGACCGTGTCGTCGTCGGATTTGACATGCCTGTCAAGGTCGCCATCAACGGCAAAGAAACGTGGTTAAAAGCGACTGATAAGCCACAAACAATGACCTACACATCTCCAATAACGGCGGTCGTTGTGGACAGGAACTTTTATGTCGAGGTTAAGGCGCGAGATTGACCATTGCGCTTGCGCCCTTCGCTATCAAAAGCAGTTTGACGCGTTTGCAGACAAAGGATAAACTTTGATTTGCAGTGGTGAGTTATTGCAACTTGCGGCCACGTAAAATAAGCGGCTAAACAGCAAAGAGTTTGACGAAATGATTTGACTGAACTCTGTGCTTGTTGAGCACAGGGTTTTTTGATTTATGAGCCAGTTTCTCGATCTGCTAAAAGAAAAGGTAATCGTCTTTGACGGTGCGATGGGCAGCAATCTGCAGGCGTTAAGTCTTACTATCGACGATTGGGGCGGGCCGAACTTTGAAAATTGCTCGGAGAATTTGCTCTACACGCGACCCGACGCGATCGAGACGGTTCATCGCAGCTTCCTTGACGTCGGCTGCGATGTTATCGAGACGAACAGCTTCGGCGGGAGCGAGGTCGTGCTGACGGAATTCGGTATCGCGGAAAAGACCTACGACGTAAATAAGAAGGCGGCGGAGCTCGCCAAACGCCTCGCCATTGAATATTCGACATACGACAAGCCGCGGTTCGTTGCCGGCTCGATCGGCCCCGGAACGAAGCTGCCGACGCTCGGGCATATCACATATCCGGCCTTGAAGGACGCTTATCGCGAGCAGGTTCGCGGTCTGATCGACGGCGGCAGCGACGTGCTGATCGTCGAGACGTGTCAGGACCTCTTGCAGACGAAAGCGGCACTCGCGGCAATTTTCGAGCATTTCGAGAAGAACAAGATCAAGCTTCCGGTCATTGCCCAGGTGACGATCGAGGTTTTCGGCACGATGCTCAACGGCACCGAGATCGGTGCGGCGCTGACGGCTCTCGAGCCTTTCCCGATCGACGTCATCGGCATGAATTGCGGAACAGGGCCGAAGCACATGACCGACAGCTTCCGGTATTTGTGTGAGAATTCGCCTATTCCGGTCAGCGTTTTGCCGAACGCCGGGCTGCCCGAGGTGAAGGACGGAAAGCAGCATTACGATGAGACGCCGGAAAGCTTTGCGGCACAGGTCGAGCATTTTGCAAAAGATTTTGGAGCGAATATTGTCGGCGGTTGCTGCGGCACCTCGCCCGAACACCTGCGGCAGGTGATCGAACGCGTCGGCGGAATGTCGCCGAAGGATCGTCACGCGAAACTTGCGCCGTCCGCCTCGTCGATATATTTCCAGCAGCCCTACACGCAGGACGCTTCGTTCCTGATTGTCGGCGAGCGTGTGAACGCTTCGGGCTCGAAGAAGATGCGTGATCTGCTCGACGCCGAGGATTGGGACGGCCTCGTTAATCTCGCAAAATCGCAGGAAAAAGAGGGTGCACATATTCTCGACGTAAACGTCGATTTCGTCGGCCGCAACGGCGTTGCCGACATGCACACGCTGGCTGCGAGGCTTGCGACGAGCGTCAAGATCCCGCTGATGTTCGACTCGACCGAGTGGGAAAAGATGGAGGCCGGCCTCGAGCATGCGGGCGGCAAGTGTATTCTCAATTCGACCAACTACGAGGACGGCGAGCCGCGGTTTCTGAAGATGTTGAGTCTTGCGAAGGAATTCGGAGCGAGCGTCGTCATCGGCCTGATCGATGAAGACGGAATGGCGCGAACAGCCGTCGACAAACTGCGGATCGCACGCCGGGCGTACAAACAAGCGACCGAATTCGGCATTGAGGCACATGATATTTTCTTTGATCCGCTGGCTCTGCCGATCTCGACCGGCATCGAGGAAGACCGAAAAAACGCCGACGAAACGATCAAAGCGATCCGCGAGATCAAGTCGGAAATGCCCGAGGCGAATATCATTCTCGGCGTTTCGAATATCTCATTCGGCCTCAACCCGGCAGCCCGCGTGGTATTGAATTCAGTGTTTTTGCATGATTGTGTTGATGCGGGAATGAACTCGGCGATCGTCAACGCGTCGAAGATCCTGCCGCTGATCCGATTTAACGAGCACGAGATCGACACTGCCCGCGACCTGATCTACGACAGGCGAAGATTTGATGGCGATATTTGCACTTATGATCCGCTTGGCGAATTTTCGACGATGTTTGAGGGAAAGACGGCACAGTCGATCAAACCGGATATCTCAAATCTTCCGATAGAGGAAAAGCTCAAGCACCACATTATCGATGGTGAAAAGATCGGCCTCGAGGATGCTCTCAAGAAAGCCCTCGAGACCTATCCGCCGCTCGACATCATCAACAATCTTCTGCTTGACGGGATGAAGGTCGTCGGCGACCTTTTCGGTTCGGGCCAGATGCAGCTGCCGTTCGTTCTGCAGTCGGCCGAGGTGATGAAGGCCGCCGTGAAATTTCTCGAGCCCTTTATGGAAAAGGCCGAAACGACCAACAAAGGTACGCTCGTGCTCGCGACCGTAAAAGGCGACGTTCACGACATCGGCAAGAATCTCGTCGATATCATTCTGACCAACAACGGCTACAAGGTCGTAAATCTAGGCATTAAACAGCCAATTGACGACATTCTGCGTTCGTGGGAAGAGACCAACGCCGACGCGATCGGAATGAGCGGCCTGCTCGTCAAATCGACGCTCATCATGCGTGACAATCTTGAGCTGATGAACGAACGCGGCATTAAAGTGCCCGTAATTCTCGGCGGCGCGGCGTTGAATCGGCGCTATGTGGATGCCGATCTGATACCGCTTTATAAGGGTAAGCTCTTTTATGCGCGGGATGCTTTTGACGGCCTGCATGCAATGGACGAACTTACGCAGAAGGGAAATGAACCGCAGAGTCGCGGAGATGCAGAGCAAGCGGAGGTTGATGCGAGTGCGGAAGCACGACCGGTAGGGAGTGTGTCTGACGGTGTCCAGACAATTGTAGATGCTGAAGATCTGGTCGGCGAGGACGCAAAGCTCGGCACGGTCGCGGCCCGGGTCTCGACGCGTTCCGCAGGTGACAGCACGCATTCGACAAGATCGGACGTAGACACAGCAGTTGAGATCCCCAAGGCTCCGTTTTACGGTTCGAAGGTCGTCGAGATCACGGACCTAACGAAGGTCTTTGCGTTCATAAACGAGACCGCCTTGTTCAAGGGCCAGTGGCAATACAAGCAGGGTAAATCGTCGAAAGAAGAGTACGAAGAGCTACTGAAGACGACCGTTTACCCGAAATTCGCCGAGGTCAAAGCACAAGCGATCCGCGAAAAACTGCTCGAGGCGAAGCTCGTTTACGGTTATTTTCCATGTCAGTCGAGCGGTAACGATCTGATAATTTATCAGGACGACGAAAAGACCGAACGGATTCGGTTCACCTTTCCGCGGCAGCCGGTTGAGCAGCGTGGCGGCAAGAACCTTTGTCTTGCAGATTATTTTGCGTCCGCCGGATCAGGGAATATCGACGTCGTTGCATTCGACCTGGTAACTATGGGGCGAAAGGCGAGCGAACATTCTGCAAAGCTTTTCAAATCGGACAACTATAAGGATTATTTGCTGTTCCACGGACTTTCGGTCGAGTCGGCGGAGGCACTTGCAGAGATGTGGCACAAACGTATCCGAGAGGAACTCGGTATTGCCGGCAATGACGCACCTGAGCTTGCGAAGCTCTTTCATCAGGGCTACCAGGGCTCGCGATACAGCTTTGGCTATCCGGCGTGTCCGAATATTGCGGACCAGACAAAGCTGTTCGAGCTTTTACAGCCAGAACGGATCGGGGTCGAATTGACCGATGAATTCATGCTCGATCCCGAACAATCGACCTCAGCAATAATCATTCATCATCCGCAAGCGAAGTACTTCAACATCGAATAGACGGACCGAAAACTGGTGTTCAAGTGGCCGGCATCGCTGATTAGCAATGTCGGCTTTCTCATTGTAAAATATAAGTTTACGGGTTTCCTCGGCGCTTAATATATTAATTTATGACAAAGACTATTTTTATCGCAGGCTCCGGCGGGATCGGCGAAGCAGCAGCACTCTTGCTGCGTGAATGGTGCGATTTCGACCTGAAACTCATACTCGGCGACGTTAACGAAGCCAATCTTAATAAAGCCAAGGAATTCGTTATTGCGAACTCCGCCAAGTCGACCACGGTCGAATCGGTCGTGATGACTCCGGGCGGTTGTTCGGATGAGATGAAGGCCGCGTTTGAGTCGGCTGATGTGCTGCTTGATTGCTCGCCCGGCGGACAGGCCCCGAGAATGGCTCGGTTTGCGGTCGACTTCGCAATGCACTACGCGAATCTGACTGAATATGTTGCCGAAACTGATCAAATCATAGCAATGGCAGGCGGGGCGTCGACAGGGTTCATTCTCCAGACCGGCCTTGCTCCCGGATTTATTAACGTAAAAGCGATGCAGCTCTATCGCGATTTCGTCGCAAAATACGACAACGAAAAGGTCGAACGGGTTGGGATGAAGGTCGGGGCCCTGACCGCGCATGCCCACGCACCGCACTTCTATGGGTTTACCTGGTCGCCGATCGGAGTTGCCACGGAATATGTAAAAAACTCGCGTGTCATTCGCGATTATTCGATCACGGAAAAACCGGCGCTTTCATCTCGCGAGACGATCGTTATCGGGGCACGTACCTATGAGGCAGATCTCACATCAGGCGGAGCCGCCGACCTGCCCGAATTCTTTGAAGGGAAGGCGAAGCAGCTCGATTACAAGACGCTTCGTTACGTAGGGCATTACGCATGGGTTGAGTCGATGATCAGAAAGTTACCGAAGGACGCCGATCTGCCTAATCGCCTTCAGGACGCTATGCGTCAGGCTGTGCCCTCGGTCGAGGACGACCTTGTACTCGTCCACGCGTCGATCGACGGATTCGATTCCCACGGCCGTCGGCGAATGATCGAAAAGGCGTATTTCGTCGAACCGCTCGAGATCAATGGCCATTCCCTGCGTGCAATACAGACTACGACCGCGGCCCCACTTTGCGAAGCTGCGATGATGCTGCTAACGAACGAATACAGCGGCGTTATTCTTCAGAGCCAGTTGGAGCCGGGGAGGTTTTTGGCGGGCAAATTCGTCTCGCGAATTTACGGAAACTAGACATTCACCAAAGGTGCTAGACATACTTTTTATCGTTGAAATGGACCGGCTCGCGAAAACCAATAGATCAGAACTGACTTCCTACAGTGGGCCGCTTGTGCCCGAGCCCGAGGAGATCGCTGTTCTCGGACGCACCGAGAAGATCGGCTTTTGGCTTGCTCACAGGATGAATCTCGGTGTCTGGAAACGGGTTAGTTCGTTTTGCCAGCGGCACATCGGCAGCCTTTGGATCTACCTCGCCACGTACAATTTGATGAACGTATTCGGCATCGAGAATGTCGAAAGCACCGACGTCGAGAAGCCGCTGCTCTTGGTAGCCAACCATCGGTCGTTCTTTGACATGTACACGGTATCGAGCGTGCTGTTTCGCAGGACAAAGCGGCCGATGGAACTGTATTTTCCGGTCCGGGCCAAGTTCTTTTACGACAATCCGCTTGGCTGGTTCGTCAACCTCGTGATGGGCTGGATGTCGATGTACCCGCCGTTCTTTCGCGAGGCACGCGACGCGAGAAAGAGGGCTTTCGACAAGTATTCCATGCGCAGGCTTGTGCAGATCTGTACTATGGGACGCGCTCACGTGATCGGCTTTCACCCGGAAGGAAAACGTAATCTAACCGGCGGCACGTACGACCTGCTCCCTGCTCAACCGGGCATCGGCAAGGTCATCTACGCGGCAAAGCCGCAAGTGATCCCGGTATTTATCGCCGGCCTTGGCAATGACCTTCCGAAGCAGATAATGGGCAATTGGACCGGCGGTCCGAAGGTGCGGATCTGGTTCGGTGAGCCGATCGACCTCTCGGCGTTCTATGAGAAAGGCGACCGCATCCGAACTCACAAGGAGATCGCCGATTTCCTGATGTCAAAGATCGGGGAACTCGGTGCAAGGGATAAAGAACTATTCGATCAGCTCGATAGGCACGACCTGACCGCTCAGAGCTTGTAAAAATCGAAACTTGGCGTTTTCCCCTGCCGGATCTGTTCCTGCCAGAGCTTGAGGGCCCTGGATTGGTTCTCAAACAGTTTCTTCTCCGTTGTCAGATTAGACAAACCCTCGCACAGCTTTAGATAGTCAATGACAGCGTCCTTTTCGCCTGCTTCAAATAATTCACGCGCAAGTACCATGTCTATCTCGGACAGCCAACTGTTTGCCTTACGGAGTGGTGCCCGAATTGCGATCAACAAGTACTCTTTCGCTTTTTCGACGTTTTTGCGTCGCAGTTCGATCCGGCCCAAAATGATGTTCCCGATGTGAGCTGCGTCGTCGTAACCGACATTGCCAGCATCGTTGCCAAAATCGAGCACTAGCTCTTGAGCAAGCATACCGGCACGTTGATATTCACTGATCTCGAACGCGGTCTTAGCGATCGACTGGAGGAGATATCGGCGCACCGTATCACGTTCCGTAGAGCGTTCCTTTTTTAACAGGGCAAGGGCGGCCTCGCCATACTTGACTTCGTTACGCAGGCGAACGATTTTCTGTTCAGGCGTCTCTTTGACCTGACTAAATGGGTCGCCGTTGTAAAACTTCTGGAGCGTCAATGGCAGCTCGTAATTTTCAGGATCGGCTTTCATGCCGTCCTGGATCAAGCCGATGGCCAGGTCTTCGTCGTCCCTATTGAGAAATTGGAACGCATTTATTCGAATCCGGGCGTTTGACGGTTCGGCATCGATCTTGTTGCGCCAGGCGGATTTGAGCAAGGCATATTCTGGGGTCTCCCGCTTCAAGACCGCGAACCGAAATCCGGGCAGATCTTCATCAGCGATCTCCGGCCGATTCTCAATCAACCAGAGCCTATGCCGGGTTCGGTCCGCGATCTGCCGCTTGGTGCCGGACACACCGTAAGGCGAATAATAGGAAATAAGCCGAATGCGAACGGAAACATCGCCAGGGGTTTTTAGAAGCAAGGCTTCCAATCTCTTCGCTTCAGATGGAGTGACCTTTTTGAACCGATTCGCTTCGTCGGTCAATAGTCGCTGCCATGGGTTTGCGGTTGGCACGGGGCTCTTAGCGACCAACTTACTCTTGGCTGTCAGGAACGTGGACGGCGCTGAATACTTGATCTCGGTTTGAAATGCCTCTGAGGCTTTAGTCAAAAGTTCCCGAATAAGCGGGTATTCGGCTGGAGTGATAGTGTCATTTGAGATGACTATCTCACGCAACAGTTCGACTCCGTGCTCCTTGAGTTTGTACTCGTTCTTAAATGAGCCGACGCCATTTGAGATACCGGAATCAGTCAGCAAGCCTCGCTGGATCTCGACGCCCTCAGGAAATCTTATTCTATAGGACTCGACCAATCTCACAGCCCCGACCAGGAGGTTGGTTCTTCGGTTTGTTGGTTTCACCAGATCCGCGAGAGAAAGGATATTATTAAAGTTGAGTGCGATCGGGAGGCGAAAACTGCCGGTCGGTGTGACGGTTGTATAGTTGTCGAGTTCGACGTTTATCTCGACTTCGAAAGGATCGCCAACCCTAAATGGATCACTCTTTTTTGTGATCTTACCCTTACCGACCATTCCGTAGAAGGCAAGTATCGCCCCGACAAAGCCATCCTGGCTCACTACCGATTCTGTGTACATCGGGCGAAACAATATCTCCGATCGGCCAATATAAGTGTTGACAGACTTTGCCCTTATGTCACCGGTCGGACTTAGTTCCAGATCGATCTTGCTCAGGACCTGATTTTCGTCGGGACGATTGGAATGAGTTTCGATAACCCCGGTTCGTTCACCTGCGAGAAAAGCCTTTTTTCCCGTGATCTGCTGCGGAATGAGACCAAGACGCGTGTTGGGCGACGTGGCATCCGCAAAAAGATCGAGGCTGGGAATATAGAGCATTGCGTGGTTAAAAAAAGCTGGAACCGCGACGTTAGGGAACCATGTCCCCATGTCGGCCCTTATTATCACAGGATAACTCTCAATTCCTTTGGCCTTGAGCAGGGCTTTCAATATGGTCGAATAGTCCTTGCAGTCCCCATAGCCGTTCGAAAGTATCTGGCTCGCATCATGGGGAACCCAGCCGTTGCGGTCGAGCACGAGAGACAGATAGCGAATATTCTTGTTCACCCAAAGGTAGATCGCGGCGGCCTGAGCTTCGGGTGTCGAGATGTTTCTGGTTATTTCATCAGCGCGGACCTTGATATCGGGCGTAACCTCAGCCTTTTTTGCTGCTGCCTTCCAATAAGCAGATCCTAACTCATCAAAGTCCCTGAAGCTGGTCATCATGATCCGCGGACTGATCTCGACCAGATCCGTCATCATTGGTTCTAATTCAATCGCTTTAGCATTCGATTTCGTCCAGCGCCATCTTGACCGTTTGCCTTCATCGGGAAGGCGTCCGCCGTCGAGGTCGACCGTTTGTACGTATACCGGATAACCAACCGGAGCACTCAAAGTGATCTCGACGTCTTTCCAGTCAAACACAGCGGCGAGATAATCCAGCTTGTCGAAATGACCATCGAAATGAGTACGCTTAGTGCGAAATATGCACCGGTAGTGAGCGGCATCCCCGACCGCTAGTTCGTCAAAAACGACCTCGATCATCATCAACGATGAAAAAGCTGGCGCCGCTTCCGATTGTGGGGTACGTTTCTTCTGAATCGACCCGGCCGGGAGCGGGATCTTTCTGCCATCGGCCTTTAGCACGTATGCGTCGGTTATTTCGATCTCTTCGAGATCACCGTTGTAGACACGTTCTACTTTTTTTATCGTACTCAGCCCCGTTACGGAGGTTGCCCGCTGCAGAATGTCCCAAGTCTGAACTGACGTCCCATCACTTTCGACAACTATGTCATTTCGATATCGCTCAACCGTGAGTCCGAAGATCAGCGGTTCGGACGTTTCCGGTGCCGCCAGTATCACTTTCTTCGGCTGCATCACGACCGGCTGCGGAGGCGATTTCTGTCCGGATCTTCGCTTCGTTTGGGCTACGGTCGGATCAGTGAAAACAAGGATCGGGATCGCGATCGAAATAAATAGGGAAATGGAGAAACAACGGTGGAAATTGAAATGGTAGAGGTAAAACATGGGAAACACTCTCTTAATTATTAGTACGATCGAAATCGTTATTGGGGTTTTCCGGGAGCCGCGGAATTCGTATTCGTATTGCCGGCTGCGATCTGGCTCTGCTGTTCAGCTTCTTTCTGCAGTTCTTCGGGCGACTTCCAGCCGGCTCTTCTCAATAGGTCAAAAACAAAGCGGACGGGAACGGCCATATTAGCTGCCGTATTCTCCGTAAACACGCCAAAATTCACGCCGATAACCTTTCCGGCCTGTCCGAACAGCGGGGCTCCGGAACCGCCCTCGGCGGTCTTGGCATCGTGGACGATCCGGTTCGTATCGAGATCGGTAATCAGGCCCTGCGTCGTGAGCGGAACGATCTTTTGAGATTGTGCCAAAAAATTAATTAGGTTAGTACGCGAATTCCCGAATCGAAGATTGATCGATTTGGCCTCGTCGTCGTCAACCATGGCCAGCAGGCGATCAGGGCCGCTCGGATAGCCCATTGTTACCACAGTTTTGCCGACCGCGGCCGAGAGCGAATCAGTATCGAGCGGAACCGCCACAACCTCGGCCGGGACCATTTGCGGATCGATCGAGCCCACTGCTACGTCCTCGCGTCCGCCGAGCTGGCGGATCCTTAGCGGAAACGGCTGTGCGAAGTTCGGGAAGTAAAGGACAAGGCGCTTGACCCTTGGGCGTCCGTTCGCTGAGGCCATCATCTGCTTCACGTTGTCGTCCTCTTCCCATGGCTGTACGACGTGGCGATTCGTGACTATATATCCACCGCCGACATGAAAGCCTGTACCAATGAAGTCATACTCCACGGGCGAGCCGTTGCCCTCGGTCGTCAGGCCGATCTGCGGCGGCATCGATGACCGGCTCGGGTCTTCGGTTTCGATAGGCTCGAATGGGTTTGGCCTGAATGCTTGCGGATCGGCATAGCGGAGCACTTTACCGGATCGTTTGTCGACCAGATCATAAACTCCGACAATTAGAGCGATCGCGTTGCCATATTCGACCCGAAGATTAGGTGCAAGTGAAACGGTCTTCATCAGATCTTTGTTGGTCTTGTCGAGCTCGCCGAGCTGATCGCTGGTCTGCCCGAGCTTGTCCTCAAGCCGTTTTATGATGTCGTTTTGGGCCTCGGCCGTTTTGCGGCTTTCCCGAAGTTCCCGATTTACCGCAAACCCGATATAAAGGACACCCGTAATGAAAGCGACAATGAGCACGAGAGCGATCGCCTTCGATGTCCACGAGATCTCTCGCGACAGTTCACGAACGAACTCCCGTAGAAAAAGTTTAGCGTCGTCACGCTTTTCTGACGCCGCGGATTCAAGAGCCGCGTCCTCAATAAACCGCGAAATGTGCGGCTGTTCACGGTTGGTCCGGATCAGAGATGATTTCGTTTCAAGCGAAAAGAAAGAGAATGCTATCTCACTTTCCGGCACGGTGATCGAATCACCGTCAGTGACCGCAATGAACCTGCGGATGGGATTGTTGTTTATCAGGAGATTCAGCCGATTCTCGAACTCAACAATACGAAAAACCCCGTCTGTGTTTTCAAGAGCGAACCACGTACCGTCGACCTCGACGTCCGTGGTGCGGATCTGCAAGTCTGCAGTCTCATCCGAGCCAATGCGGATACGTTCCTGTGAGAAGAACTCGGTTCGTTTCTCGTTGCCGACCGCGATGTGGATGATAATGCCTGCCATTCATGTACGGCGCGTTTCGCCGATGAAATTTTACCACAACGAGAACGTGTGCCCGTGTCAAATTTGCGCATTTCGTGCCAGAATATATCTCGAACGCAAGCCCTTGAGTAAGCTCGGGCATAATGCCCAACTTGGAGGATTCGCCCCTGCTAACGCGCGGGCCTTAGTATCTGCTATGGCAAAGCC
>CAYSMU010000022.1:11947-14799 GCA_964432145.1 uncultured Chloracidobacterium sp. | reverse complement strand
TCTGGCCCGTCGCCTGCCGGCTGCGGCCTGATCTCGACGCGGCTAAAGGCGTCCGTTGCGTAGAGATTCTGTTCGCTCGAATAAATATCGACGGCACGAAGGATCTCGCCCTCGCGCAGCGTAACCGCACGCAGCACCGCAGCCGTTTTGGTCGATTCGATGCCGTTGATAAGGACGCGGTTGATGACGACCTTTTTGCCTTCGGATTCGATCTTGAAATTGATCCTTACCGAGCGTTTATCCTTTCCCGGCTCGCCGTCGAGGCCCGCCACCGTCGATGTGATCTTTGCATCGTAGTAGCCGAGATTCGCGTAGTATTCGCGGAGTTTCTGGACGGCGTTCCGCTCTTTGGCCCGCGAATAATTAAGATTCTCGAGCGGGGGCAGCTGCAAGCGAAGAGTTGCGGTGTCGGCCACCGTATTTCCCGAAATTGCTGCCTCGGTAACAACTGACGGAACGCCCTCGTCAACCGCGAACGTGATGATCAGGTCTTCGCCATTCGGCGTCACACCCTGATTCACCCGTACGACCGCATCGCGGTAGCCAAGCTCCGCCATCAGCGATCTTATTGTCTGGGCGTCGTCCTCGAGGATCGTACCGCTGGTGTACCCGCGGCCATAGCCGAGCACCGGTATGATGCCGAGCAGATTTGCTTCGCGAGAACCGAGTATCGTGCGGACATCCTCGATGGTTATCTTATCCGTGCCGCGGATCCGCAGACGTGTCAGCGTCAGCCTTCGATTTAGCGCGACCTGATACCTGATATCGATCTCGCGGCCCATCAGTTCTTCGCCCCCGAGCACCTGACAAAGGAATTCGGTCCCATTAGCGATCAAATTGCCCTCGTTATCAGTCAACTGCGGTTTCGCCGAGCAGACGGGCGTGACGTCGGCAAAAAAGTAGCCGAGTTCCTGATAGTGATTTTCGAGGCGACGTTCGCCCTCGACTATCGCCGCATAATCAAGCGTGCCCTCGCGCTTGATCGGCAGCAGCCGATCCTGCGTGCTGTTGCCGACCTTTTCCTTTTCGGACTCGACGTTTACGGTGACCTTTGGCCCGATCTTACCCGCAAAGACGACGGAGATCGAATTTGAGTCGCTGTCGTAGATGCGGCGAGGTTCGTCGAGATCAGGGGCAAGGAAACCGTCCTTTCTCAGCAGCTCGCGGACCTTTGCAACGTCCGCCTGGAGGCGGTCGCGAGAGAAAGGCCCGCCGACACGCAATTTCAGGCTCTGCGGCGGTATTGGTTTAGCGTAGCCATCAATGTTGAACGAGATCCGATCGACCTTTGCCTGCGTCGCCGGCGTTACGCGAAAGAGGACGCCCACCTCGTTGCCATTTGGCTGCGGACGCCGTTCGTAGATCACCTGCGACTGGTAAAAGCCGCGGTCACGCAGGTAATCGAGTATCTCGTCAGCGTTATTCTGCAGGGTTTGCTCGGTAAGGGTTGCTCCCGGGACAACAAGGTTGAGTTTGAAGAGCATGTCCTGCTCGGTCACCTTGTCGCCGAATGTTGGCCCGACCTCTATGACGACCCGGCCCGCTTGCGTTTTTCGCTTTATGTCGAATGTAAGTTCGACATTGCCCGCCGTATCGAGGGCCGCCGCAACCGAGACGGTATCGATCTTTTTTGTATCATACAATTCCGCTATGGCGTCACGGATCCGCGGCGTCGAGTAAACCGGTCCCACTGCCTCGCGAACGGTCCGCCGATATTGCTCGATCAACTGGGCATTTTGTATCGTCTCGGCGAGACGAATATCGATCCTTGAAATGTTCTTTGATTCGTACTTGCTCTGTGCAAACGCCCCAACAGCAGAAAGCACCAATAATAGGCCGAAAACAGCCGCTCGCCGTATCGGGAGACGCATGCGAGATCTCAAAACCGCACATCTTTCAAATTTGCCCGCCGCTGCAATCATGGGATATCGCCGTCAAAACCGCTTTCTGAATCTGACCTCGAAGCTGAAATTGTCGCGATTTCGCGTTACGTTCGTAAGCGACCGCTGCTCATACTGAGCTACGACCGAGAGCCTGTTCGAAACGCGGTACTCGAGAGCGAGCACCTGGTTCTGGTCCTGCGACAGATTGGTCGCGTACGTCACGCGAAGGTTGTTGTTGATCTGCCGGCCGACCGTGAGCCGAGCTCCTGGATTTGCCTGCTGACCCGATATCAGCGGATCGATCTCGAAAACATTCAGGCCGAATAGTTTGTCAGTCGCTCGCCGGGCCGGGTTATTGATTATCGTATCTGTGAGTATCTCAGCCGCCGTATTTATCCCGGTCTGTGCCAGCGTTGGGATGCCGCCAGTGGTGTTGGTAAGGCTGCCAGTCGTTATCAGAGAAACGACGTCGGCCTGCGGCAACGCAGGACTCGAACGCACGGTAGCGGAAAGCTGCTCAGAATCTTTGAGCGGCCCGCTCAGGTTAACAAAGACCTGATAACCCGCGATCTCGGATTCCGCCTGCAGATTAATAATAGGATCGATCGCCGTCTCGGGTGGAAACTCAAGCACGCCCCGTTGCACCTCGTAACGGTCCTTTCGGAAAAAGATCGTTCCGCTATTGGCCGAGATTCGGCCTGCCAATCGCGGATTGTTGCTGTCGCCTGATAGAACCAGTGAGACTGACGCCGTAAGGTCCGCAATGTTGTTCTTGACGATCAGAGCGTCTCGTCCCTCGATCACCAGGCTGTCGAATTGCGGCGGTGCGATCGAACCGCTGCCGCCTGACAACTGCGGAGCACGTCGTCCGCTTACCAAATTAGCGAGGTCTATATCCTTAGAATATATGCTCCGCCGTGCAAAGACGCGGCCTCCGATCGTAAGCTGCAGGTTATCATTCTTAGCAGG
>CAYSMU010000022.1:0-11937 GCA_964432145.1 uncultured Chloracidobacterium sp. | reverse complement strand
GCAGGGCGGATCCCCGTGATCTCAAGCTGTGCGTCACCCGTCGTCGTGAAATCCTTCGGCAGCGGAACCGTAACATTGCTGCCATTCAGGGCAAATCGAAATGACTGGACCGCAAAACCATCGAGCACGCCCCCGCCGCTTCCGGTAAACCGGCCGCCGCCCAGATAGCCGACCGCTTCCTCGACCTCGACCTGATTGGACGTAAAGATAACGCGTGCCTTAACGCGGTCAGCAGTAAACCGGTCTGAACCAAGGAACGTCGCGATGGATGCGTTGACAAAATTCGCGGTGCCGGAGATCGTTGCCGTCTTGTTGGGCCCGAGCAGACGCACCTGTGTATCGGCAAACCCCGAAAAGAAAGTGTCCTTTGTGAAAAGATTAAGCAGATTGAGATTGACCCGTCCGTCGATAGCGAGATCGTTAGTCGCCGAATCGGTCAATGCTTTAGTTCCCGTTATCGACATATTTGAACCGCTGCCGGCAAATCGAGCCTTTTCAAAAACGATCTCTTGCGTGTTGAACCGGATAAGGATCGGCTCGGCGGCCGAAAGCGGTGTTTCTTCGACCTGTATCGAGAGCTGTGAGAACTCCGCTGTGCCGCTCAGGTTAGACGCAGAAAATATGCGATTGCCCTTGCCATCGGTCGCCATCAGTTTGCCACCGAAATTCACATGGCCCGTGCCGGTACCGGTGATGGCATAGTTCTTTAGCTGGGGCACGAATGCGAGAAACGGTGCAATGGGGCTCTGGTCGAAATCGGTGGATGCCGTAAGTGGCAGATCCGGATCGGCGAAATTCACCGATGCTGACACCACTTGCGGACGTCCATCGAGGACCGCGGTAAGGTCAGCGGTCAGCACCTGATTATTGGTCTGCCCCTTAAAGGCCACGTTTCCTAGGGCACTGTCTGCGACCTGTACGTTCGGGGCTATGCCGTGGAAATTGATGTCGTATGTCGCTGCCCGGTCGTAGACTCCCGTGGCCTTTGCAGTGAACTCAACGTCGCCGGTGATCGCAGGAATACTGTCATTCGAGGGCAGCAGGGCCAACACAAGCGGCAGCGGTACACCCTTACCGCCCAGATCGAAATCGAACGCCGTCGTCGAATGATCGTAACTTCCTGTCGCACTCAAGTTCCCGGCTCCGATCCGCATCTCGGCTTGTTCGAGGCCGATCGTCGTTCCACGAAAGATAGCCTTTACCCGCAACCCGTCAAAGTCCTGTCCGGCGATAATGCCCTTTGCCGCGGCGAGATTGATCTCGCCCTTAGCGTCGTTCGGAAGGCCGGCGATGTTGACCGTCCCTGACGTTCGGCCGTCGAGGTCGCGTATCCGCTCTGGAAGTTCGATCGGCAAGGCTGCAAGAAGATTACCTGCGTCGACGTCGGTCAGCGTTGCCTTTACAGTAACGTTGTTCTGCCCGCCGTAAGGTATATTGATCGCAAAAAGAGCGTTGCCGCCACCGCGCTCGCTAAGCTTTCCGTTTCGTAGCTCTACTCCGGCTGGCGTAACCAGCACATCGGTCGTTGCCGAGCCGAGTTCGCTCCCCCGCATCGAGATCGAGTCGAGCGAGGCACGGCCGTCAATATTGGGATCGTATAAATTGCCCTTGAGTGTGCCATCGAAGGTTAGGCCGCCGGAAAGCTGAACCTGCATTGAGTCCATTTGCCGTTCAAGCTCTGGGGATAGGCCCAGTACCCGAACCAGTCTGTCGATCTCACTTGCCTCATTAGATCGCAGAGCCAGTGCCAGATCGGAATCGTCATTCCGAAGGTCAAACCGCCCGCTTGCGCTAAGGGTGCTCTTTTCGGTCTTTAGATCTGCTCGGTCTATCGTAAATAGACCATTCGCTGCGATCAGGCTAATATTGCCGTTCACCGGTATCAGGCCTTTATCTGCTGTACCGGCATTAGCCTGGATATCGGCAACAACGGTGCCGCTCGCGTTGCGAATATCCGTACCCAAAAATGTTAGGTCGACCCTTCCGGTTGTCTCGCCGTCGATCGGTGTGACCGAGCCGCCCTGGAGGGCGATAAGCTTCGCGATATCGAGATTCGCGAAATCGCCCGTGATGGTCGAGCGGTTGCGGCTATTCATCGCGATAATGGCGCGGCCGCTAAGCTGCCCCTCCATAACATCGGCGACGAGTTCGTTCAGTGCTACCGTATCGTTGGTCGCTTCGACCTTGGCCCGTGCCGTCCCCAGAGCGATGCTTCCGATCGCCCCGCCGCCGAGACTCATATCCGCCGTCGCGCGATATCGGCCGGACGGTTCGAGAATGTAGAGCGGCTTAGCTATCTTTACGGCCTCGAGTCTGCCGCCCCCTGGGAGTGATGTTGTATTTGTCAGGGCAACGTCGCCTGCGTCAATGTCATTTGAGCGGGCCTCAAGCCTCCCTTGTCTAACCGTCAGCCGAACGCCGCCGATATTCAGGCTGCCAAGTATGGCCGAACCCGTATCGATCTTCGCGACTCGCAGTTTGTCCGAATAGACGACAAGTCCCGTGGGCGCATTCTCAAGCTCAACTGTCGGAGCCGCCAGCCCGAAGATCATCGCGGCATCATTCTGAACCTGGTCAACGGTTAGATCACTCGCCGTCACGCCGGTCGAGCCCGGCAGATCAGTAAAACGGAAATCGTTCGCCCTAACGCCTCTCGCCTTATTCCCCTTTATCTCCGCGGATTCCGATCGAATGCCACCAATATCTACATTGACATGTCCGGGGCGGCGCTTTACCTTAAGAGCATTCCCTGTCATTCCGTCAAGACGAAAGTCCTTTGTCACAAACGAATCGGCTACCGCATCCGGGGCCGATATGTCGACATTGCCCCCCTCCACCGTAAGATCAAGTGCTCGTGCCTCGAGACCGGTAAACTCGTTCCCGCCAATGGCGAAACGTTTTGTCCTGGCGTTCGCGGCCTTGGCCCGAAGTTGACGGTCACTGACTTCGGCCCTGGCGTCGGAAAGATACAACTCGCCAAGGCTTAGGCTCTTAGAGCTCGCAGCAGCAGCCTGGAGTTCACCCCACCAGCGAAAGTCCGTTCCAGTGCCGCGGACGTTGCCGACCATCTTTAGAAAATCGACTCGAAAATCTTCAAAGGTCAGCATCTCGGCGATCGCCGTGCCGTTTGCCTCGTAGTTTGAGTTCGTACCAGCAAGTGTCCCGACGACATTCATTGCTTTCAGGTACACACCGCCGGCGCGGAGAGCCCCGGAATCGGCCTCGCCCTCGATCTTGTATGTCTCACCCGTGCCGGTGACCTTTCCTTTAAAGTTCCCAATGCCGGTCAATAATGTTCCCGGTGAGGCGATCGCTGCCGCCTGCGTCAGATCTACAGTCGTAAGAATATCGAACGAGTATTTTGGCGAGGCCCAGTCGGTCAGCGTGCCGGTAAGCGTTGCAGTTCCAAGAGGTGTTTTCAACTCGAAGCGACTGAATTCAGCACGTTTGTCATCGGCTACGCCCACTGCGCGCAGGTCGATCTTTTCCAGGACACGCTCTTCGTAGGCAAAATTTGAATCGGTCGATGTAAAGTCAAAATTGAATCTCCGCTGATCCATTCCGGCAACGGGTGTTAGCAGAAATGTAATGTTCTTTGCATCGCCGCTTATTTTCCGCGCTTGATCTCCAAAATGTACGACACTGTCACGCAATGAGAAATTAACCGCTTCGTATCTGAAGTTAACCGCACCGCCGGCTTCATCTTCTACCAGCTTAAGATCGGCGAAATTTGAGCGGCCATTTTCATCGAACGCGATCCAGACCTCGCCGCCGGAAATATCCGTCGTATCGATGGTAATATCGCGACTCGCCCTGAGCGCCAGTACCTCAAGCAGTGTCATGCCAATGTGGGCCTCGCGGATGTAGAAGAGCTTATCGCCCGTTATCTTATTTCTGAAGGTGGCGTTACGGATGTGAAGCTCGAGCGGCGATGCCGACAACGTGAACGCCTCGGAATCAAAAACGATGCCCATCTGGTCCATCCGCGCGACAAATTGAGATCGGACATAGCTGTTGACTATCCCTGTTCTGTACAAGATCAACCCTGCGAGAGCTGCGAACAGCAAAACTATCGCGAGGCCGCCGCCGCCGAACAACAGCCTCCTGCGCCAGGAATTGCCCTTCCGCTTAGGCGTATCCTCGTGTTGTATCTGGTCCTTTTCGTCGGGCATTGGCCGCTTATTCAACAAGCACTACAAACTTACTGTCTCTACGATCTCCAGATCGAACGCCTCAAGTGCTGACACGCGAGGGGGATGATTAGACAAAAGTCGTATCTTTTTTACTCCGAGATCTTTCAATATCTGTGCTCCGATACCATAGTCATGCACCTTCCCATAGCCCGTTTCGATGCGTGCCGTCTTAAGATCAATGCCCTGTTGCTGCATAAGGGCGTACGTCCGAAGCTGATTGACCAGATCGAGATTGTTCTCACGCTGCCGCAGGTAGAGGATAACACCCCGTCCCACGTCGGATATCTGTCGGAGAGATGACTGAATGGCCCCGGCCGCGTCGCCAAGGCGAGCTCCAAACATTGCGAACGTAATGTTCTCGGTTTGGACGCGAACAAGCACTGGCTCGGTTGTACTAGAAACATCGCCGGCGACAAGTGCCAGATGTGTCTCGCCATTAATGATGTTTTCGTAGAGCATCGTCCGAAACAAACCGTGATCGGTCGGCAGATCGGTCTCGACGACCCGTCGGACCAGCGTTTCCTTTTGAACTCGATACCGGACAAGGTCCGCAACCGAAACGATCTTAAGTCCGTGCTTTTCGGCAAAGATCTCAAGCTCGGGCATGCGGGCCATCGTGCCGTCGTCGTTCATTATCTCGCATATGACCGCCGCTGGCTGTAATCCAGCAAACCTTGCGATATCAACGCTAGCCTCTGTCTGGCCGACCCTGACGAGTACCCCTCCGCGTTTCGCTCTCAAGGGAAAGACATGGCCCGGACGCGCAAGATCTGTCGGTTTCGACGCTGGGTCGACGGCCGTAAGGATCGTTTTTGCCCGATCAGCTGCTGAAATTCCGGTAGTAACGCCCACCCGAGCCTCGATAGACGTGGTGAATGCCGTGCCCATACTTGAGGTGTTTTCAGTAGTTTGCGGGAAAAGTTGCAGCTCGTCGCAGCGTTCCTCTGTCATCGGAAGGCAGATCAATCCCCGTCCGTTCACGGCCATAAAGTTGATGATCTCGGGGGTGACCTTTTCTGCAGCGCAGACCAGGTCGCCCTCGTTCTCGCGGTCCTCATCATCAACAATGATGATCATTTTGCCGTCGCGAATATCGGCGACAGCATCTTCAATCGAAGAGAGTGGCATTTGTAGAGTCACTTGCACCGGCCAATGCGGCCGATACGGCTAATTTGTTTAGATTCTATCGAATAGACGCTTTTTTCGCGAGTATCAGTTGCCCCCGGGCCAATCGGCGAATCGCTACGTTATCGGCGGAATGTGACGTTATCGGCGGATCGTTATTTCATTTTCCAGCCCCCGATGCTAGCTTGTGAACTGGCATTATCGACCGCCCCTGGCGGAGGGCCGTCAATTGCCGCTTGTTTCGCCTTCGACGCGAAAGCAGTGGATATTTGAAAACCTGACCTTGGCGGACGGGCGAGGGGATCGCCTTGAATTTGCGTGATTGGCGGATCACGTAGATCAAATCGGTCTCTCATGCCGCAGTCTTCGGATGCGTCTCCAATGTTCGAGTTGAGGACCTCAAAGCGGATACTTGGGCAACTTTAATATTGGGACGCAACTTGCAACAATATCGTCTTATGCCGCAAGCCGATGCGTCCTTGACCCGACGAATTGTTCTGCACGTGACCTTCTTTCTTTCAGGGATCACGACGGTACTTATTGGACAGGTACTGCCGATCCTCGCAAAGCATTTCACGCTCAGCGATCTGCAAGTTAGTTACTTTTTTCCGGCACAGTTTGCCGGGTCGCTCGCCGGCACCTTCCTAACGAGTCATTTCGCGAAACGCGACAATTATTTTGCGGCAACGCTGATCGGCACCGTTCTGATGGCAGTCGGGATCCTGATGATGAACGTCGATGTATTTTCGGTTTGCCTATTCGGTTTCACGGTGAATGGTATCGGCATTGGCCTGACACTCCCATCGATAAATATGCTCATTCTCGAAATGAGCCGGGAACGTGCGGGATCGGCCCTGAGCGTTCTCAATTTCTGCTGGGGGTTAGGCGCGATAGTCTGCAAGCCGTTTGTCGATCTTTTTGGGACGCACGATCAACTCGGCCTGACGACTTATTTGCTCGCGGTACCCTTGCTCGTTATGGCGGCGGGATTAATGATCCTTGGCAACAAACGGGGAGATGCGGCGAGCGAAGATTCCTGGGACGCACACCCGGAAAGCACACCCATTTGGAAAATGCCTATCGCGTGGCTGATCGCACTTTTCAATTTCATACATGTCGGATTTGAAAGCGGAATCGGAGGCTGGCTTACAACCTACACCGAGCGCGTCCCAGGCGAACCGGTCGCTAGCTGGATCTCGCCAACGCTGCTGTATTTCTCGTTCTTTGTTTTGGGACGCGGAGTCGCCCCTTTCCTCTTTAGGTTCCTGAACGAGAACCGAATGCTGATACTCGGTTTGCTGATCGTGCTGCTCGGTATGGGAGTGATACTCTCGGCATCGAGCGTGCTTGCTTTGAGTCTCGGAGCAACTGCCGCTGGTTTTGGGACGTCATGGATCTTTCCGACTAACGTCGCACGCTTCTCGCATACGTTCGGACCGACGGCATCCCGACAGGCGACACCACTATTTATCTGTGGGACGCTCGGGGCAGCTTCATCAACATGGTTGATCGGATTCATTTCGGACCGGACCGGCAGTCTGCACTCCGGAATGTACGTTTTGCTTGCGGCGGCAGCGATGTTGTTGGTATTACAGATCGGTCTTGGGACGCGCTCTAAAGTTACAGAAGCCCGTACGTAGTAAGGGCTCGTGCTCATCGGCATGGAACGTTGGTCAGCGGACCCCCGTCAACTGCCCAGATCAAGTGACTTCAGATACTCGCGAAACTTCCCGCCGAGGTCATCACGCTTGAGGGCGAGTTCGACCGTGGCGATCAGAAATCCGAGTTTGTCGCCGGCGTCGTGGCGGCGGCCTTCGAGTTTGACGGCATAGAAAGGACGCTCTTTCAATAGGATCCGCATGGCATCCGTGATCTGAATCTCGCCGCCCGAACCCGGCTCGGTCTGCTCGATCGCACCAAAAATGTCCGGCGTGAAGATGTAGCGGCCGATGATCGCAAGGTCTGAAGGAGCATCCGCATAAGCAGGTTTCTCGACCATGTCCTTGATGCGGTAAACGTTGGGTTCGACCTCTTCGGCATCGATAACGCCGAAGCGCGAGATGGCCTCGCCCTCGACCTGCATTGTGGCGATGACCGGAGCGTCGTACTTTTCGTATACCTCGACCATCTGTTGAAGTGCCGGTTTTTCGGCATCGACTATGTCGTCGGCGAGAAGTGCCGCAAAGGGTTCGTTCCCCACAAAATCCTTCGCTTGATAAATTGCGTGGCCGAGTCCCAAAGCTTCTTTCTGTCGGGTGTATGAAACCTGCGCAATATCCGAAACGGCTCGTACCTGCTCGAAAAGCTCGTGTTTGCCACGCGACTTGAGCATATGCTCCATCTCGAACGAGATGTCGAAATGATTTTCGATCGCACTCTTATCGCGGCCGGTAATTATCAGTATCGACTCGATACCGCTCGCCACGGCTTCCTCTACCGCATATTGGATCAGCGGCTTGTCAACGAGCGGAAGCATCTCCTTGGGCGAAGCTTTTGTGGCCGGCAGGAACCTTGTGCCAAGTCCGGCGGCGGGGAAAACGGCCTTGCGAATTTTGTTTGCCATACCAAGTTTGTTAAATTTCGATAAGTCTATTGCCTTGTGGCAAATTTTAGATTTTAGGTCATTAACGGTGCAGGAACAAATATCTGTGCGGCCTGTTAGCGGTAATCACATTGTAAATACGCCGTAATAGAAATGTTAGATCTTAATTACGTTAGAGACAACCTTGATTCAGTGCGTGTAGCACTGGCGACTCGCAACTTTCCGGCGGACGTGCTCGATAAGTTTGTTGAGTTTGACGCCGAGCGACGCCGTGTGAACGGCGAGGCGGACGCGATAAATCAACTGCGGAACAACGCGAGCAAAGAGATAGGTGCTCTGATGCAGGCCGGTAAGCGTGATGAGGCTGAAACGAAGAAGGCGGAGGTAGCAGGCCTAAAGGACAGGCAGGCAGAACTAGAGCGGTTGCGTGACGAGGCCGACACGGCAATGCGTGATCTGCTCGCAGGACTTCCGAACCTGCCGGCGGCCGATGTTCCTGTCGGAACCGACGAGTCAGCCAATATCGAGATCCGTCGCTGGGGCACTCCGCGTGAATTCGATTTTGAACCCAAGGACCATGTCGATCTGGGCACAGATCTCGGCATTCTCGATCTCGAACGTGCTTCCAAGATCGCCGGTTCCCGGTTTGCGATCCTGAACGGCGCAGGAGCAAGGCTTGAGCGAGCCCTCGTCAATTTTATGCTCGAGGTCCATACGACTGACCACGGCTATACCGAGACGCTGCCGCCGTATCTCGTGAACCGGACCGCCCTTTTTGGAACTAATCAGCTGCCTAAGTTCGAGGAGGACCTTTTTCATATAAGGGATGAACGTGCATTTGCTCTCATTCCCACCGCCGAGGTCCCGGTTACGAATTACCACTCCGATGAGATCCTCGAAGAGAATGAGCTGCCAAAGTATTTCACCGCGTACTCTATGTGTTTCCGCAGCGAGGCCGGAAGTTACGGCCGCGACACACGCGGACTGATTCGCCAGCATCAGTTCGAGAAGGTCGAGTTGGTCAAATTGTGCACGCCTGAGAACTCCGAGGAGGAACACGAAAAACTTACGGCAAATGCCGAACGTATCCTGCAGCTTCTCGAATTGCCGTACAGAACCGTCGTTCTATCGACCGGTGACATGGGCTTTGGGGCCCGTAAGACCTACGACATCGAGGTGTGGATTCCGAGCCAAAAGACCTATCGCGAAATTTCGAGCTGTTCGAATTGCGGCGATTTTCAGGCCCGGCGGATGAATACGCGGTTTCGTCGGTCCGGCGGCGGCAAGCCCGAGTATGTCCATACGCTCAACGGCAGCGGCCTCGCCGTTGGCCGAACTTGGATCGCCGTCATCGAGAATTATCAGCAGGCAGACGGCAGCGTTCTAGTCCCTGATGCGCTGCAGCCGTACATGAACGGCGTGCAAAAGATAGTTTGACTCGCTCACCCCGCGTAATTACGATGTAATTATGAAATGCCAGATCATTCAGATCGGAAACTCCCAGGGAATACGTATTCCCAAGACACTACTTGAGGAAACGGGCATTTCGGGCGAGATCGATCTCGAACTCCACCCCGACGGAATCCTCATCCGGAATATTCAGCGTCCGCGCTCCGGTTGGGACGAAGCTTTCAGATCGATGGCCGAAAATGAACACGACGAACTCGCAGACGGACACTCAGGTACCGGCTTTGATAGGAAGGGGTGGCAATGGTAAAGCGTTTTGAGGTCTATTTGGTCAACTTGGACGATGTTCCCGCCAAGGACGCAAAGAACACACGCCCGGCCATTGTTATCTCACCGGACGAAATGAATCGTCACGTCGGCCACGTCGTTATTGCCCCGATCTCGTCTCGCGCTGGCAATTACCCGACGCACGTCCCGATCGAATTGCTCAACGCGGAGCGCTCGATAATCCTCGACCAGCTCAGAGTCGTTGATAAAGAGCGTCTTGTAAAACACATTGGCGAGGTGGAAAAGTCCGCAAGAAAGACCATTCTTGATCGTTTGCAGGAGATGTTTGCCGAATAGTGATGATTTCGGCGGCCTCAAACCTTGACGAGCTTAAGCATTCTGCGCTTTCGCCCTGTTCCAGAGGTCGTCCATTTCCTTGAGATCCGCTTCTTCCACCGTCTTGCCTCGGAGTTTCAACTGCTCCTCGATAAATTTGAATCGTTGGCGGAATTTGCGATTGGTCTTTTTTATTGCGGTCTCGGGTTCGATATCGAGGTGGCGTGCGAGATTGACGACCACGAAGAGCAGATCGCCAATTTCTTCGCCTGCGTGTTCGAGGTCGCCGCTTTCGATCGCCGCCCGAAGCTCGTTAACCTCCTCGTCGAGTTTTGTAAATATCTGCTCCTTGTCCTCCCAGTCGAAACCAGCCTTGGCGGCTTTCGTCGTCACCTTGAGGGCTTCGAGAAGGCCGGGAAAATGAATCGGAACCTCATCAAGGATCGAATCGTGGTTCTTTTCTGCTTTGCCCGACGCCGCACGTTCGTCAGCCTTGAGTTTGTCCCAGTTGTCGAGAACGTCCTGGGCACGGGCGAGTTTTTTGTCACCGAAAACATGCGGATGACGAAGGATCAGCTTTTGCGTAACGCCCGCCGAGACGTCGTCGATCGTAAAGTCGCCGCGCTCGGCTCCGATCGTCGAGTGAAAAACCACCTGCAAGAGCAGATCACCCAACTCTTCGCGAAGGTTCGCTGTATCGCCCGTCGCATCGGCCTCCTGTATGGCGTCAAACGTTTCGTACGCCTCTTCGAGAAGGTACTGCGAGAGCGAAGCGTAGGTCTGCTCGTGGTCCCAGGGGCAGCCTCCCGGGGCACGGAGCCGTTTCATGACGGCAACCAGTTCGTCAAAGGTCTGTGACATAGACCTAAATTGTACGACAGACGGCACGGTCTGTCGCATGGGTTCTGTTCTACAACTGAACAGAAATGATAAAATCGAATGAACAATTATGATCGGCAAAGATGACAATCAAGAAGAAGTGAGTTTCAAGGTCGCCGACAGGCGAAAATTTAACGCTGACGGGTCCGTAAAAGAGGGGGTCACACTCGATGCCGAGCCTGAGCGTGCGTCCGCTCCGGCTCAGGCCGCGGTACCAAAGGCTGACGTTCCAACGGCCGAATCGGGGGCCGAAGAATTTACGCCCATGCCAAACGGACCTGACGGCGACGGCGAAGATCTCGATGCCGGGGGCGAAATACCTGGTGCTCACGATCCCGCGAGTTTTGTAAATTTCCTTTCGATGCTCGCCACAAACGCAGCAACTGCCCTCGGCGCGGTGCCAAATCCGGCGACCGGCCAACGCTCTTTGGATCTTGATACGGGCAAATACTGGCTCGACATACTTGGCATGATCAAAGAAAAGACCACAGGCAATCTTCATCCGCAAGAGGCTCGTTTGCTCGGCGGGCTGCTGGCAGATCTTCGGCTGCAATACGTTCAACTTGTAAAGGCGACTGAAGAGAAACTGAAAGCCCAGGCTGCACAGAGATTTTCCGGCGCGGATATATTAGGTAAAAAGTAGTCCGACCGCAAAATCCACTGAGACTTTGAGAACTTGCTTCGGCAACCTCTGCGTACTCCGTAGCAATTTCCTTTATGAAGCTCACGTTCCTCGGCACAGGCACTTCTACCGGCGTTCCTTCGATCGGGTGCGATTGCGAGACGTGTCTTTCCGACGATCCGCGTGACAAGCGGCTGCGAGTTTCCGTTCTCATTGAGCATCGAGATAAGAAGGTCCTCGTCGACACCTCGATCGACTTTCGTCAGCAGGCATTGCGTGTAGGCCTAAAGCATCTCGATGCCGTTCTGATCACGCATTGCCACGTCGATCACGTTTTCGGCCTCGACGACATCAGGCCGTTCAACTTTCGCCACGGGGCGATGGGCGTGTACGCGAATGAACCGGCGTGGAACGACCTCAAACGAATCTTTCAGTATATTTTTGAACCGACACACTTCGGCGGCGGGCTTCCGCAGCTGGTGCCGCATACCGTCGTTCATAATTCGCCGTTTATGATAGGTGAGGACCTTACGATAACTCCTCTCGAGGTCATTCACGGTAAGCTG
>CAYSMU010000021.1:0-14806 GCA_964432145.1 uncultured Chloracidobacterium sp. | reverse complement strand
CGAGAGCTGTTCGGCTGCAGGATCTGGGGTTGAAGGCGGGGCATTCGGATCGGAATTTGCCGCCTGCGAGATACGCTGCTGGTTTCGGTCGTATGCCTGAGACGAGATCAGCAACTGGTTTCGAAGCGGTATTGCCGCCTGGGTCGGATTGACCCCAACTGCGTCGTAGATACGTATCTGGTTGTCAAAAGCTGCTGCGACCTTGGCCGAGTCGGGCGACCAGACGGGCCGGACCGCCGTAAGATTGTCGTCGAGACGGCGTTCGCGGCCATTTTTCTCAATCACTCGCAAACGGCCCTGCGGGACCATTTGCTCGCCCTTGCTGCCGGCCATTACCTCGAGATAACGCCACTCGCGAGCCGTTGCGGCGAGAGCCACCAGCATTGAGCTATCCGGTGACCAGGCGTAGTAAAAATAGATCAGGCCCTCATTCTCCGTGATGGCCTTTACTCCGCCGCTATCGGCCCCGGCGATGTAGATCTGCTCAGTACGGAAGGTCAGGATCCCAGTAGGAGGTGCCGGCGTGGGGACACTTTCCGGTGTCGCAGTCGCGGAATCGGCGGGAACCGCATCCACAACGCCTGGATCAGTTGTCGGAGCCGGCGTCGGCACTTGGCCGGTTAGAGAAAGTAATCCACTCAGATCGGGTTGTGTCGCCCTGAGCATCGCGACGAACGCAACCAAGGTCGAGTCCGGAGACCAAACGATAGTATCCGGAAAGTGAACCGCCATCGCGTCCGAGGTGAGCTTTCGCAACAGTTTGCCGTCGGCCGAGTACATATCGAGACGGTACTCGGATGAAAGATCACTTACTCTGTGGTAAACCGCGACGATACGCTTCTTATCCGGCGAAACGATCGTCTTGTCGAGGATCTCAACAGTCCGGTTGGTGTCAAAATCTGCCAGGACCGCGGCATTTCGTTCCTCGAAAGCCTGGGCGTTCGCGAGTATCGGTGCCGGTACATCGGCCTCATACCGAAAGTTCAGCCGGACAGCCGGAACGTCGCGTAATGCAGTCACGACGGGCTCTTTCGACTTGAACATCGGGCTTTGACAGCCGACGCCGAGCAGAACCGAATAACCCGCGGCCACAGTACCAAGTGCTCGGGGTGAGAAATTAAAGATCCGCATTAAAGTAATCTCGGTAGAGTTTGCGCTGAAGTTCCGACGGTTCATCCACCTGAGTAAAGCTGAATTCCTTTCTTGAATTTCCGCCCAATATGAACGTCACTTCGTTAAGCTTATCAAACCGAAAGATGGCGAGTTTGACTTTGTCTCCTGGCCGTTTCTCGGTGAGATAACTTGTCAGGAAACTCTGGCTCGCACGGTATCCGTCGATCGCAACGATCTGATCTCCCGTGCTCAATCCCTGATCGTAGGCCGGTGTGTTCGCCGGAACGGTTCGGATATTGAGCCGGCCGTTCTCCTCGGCAAGATCAGCTCCTATGTAAGCTCGATTCGCATTGGGTGTCGTTTCTTTAAGTTGAAGGCCGAGTCCGCCAACGATCGAGTTGTAATCGATATCTTCCCGCCCTCGAACATATTTAGAAAAGAACTCGTCGAGACTCCTGCCCGCAGTTGTTTCGCATGCCTTTTGAAAGTCGGCAGGAGAGTAATTCTTACCCTTTTTGTAGAAATCCGTGTACAAATAACGTAGCACATCGTCCAGAGACTTGGTGCCTCCTGATCCGGATCGGATCGTCATGTCGAGCATCATAGCGACGATCTCGCCCTTGTCGTAGTAGCTGATCTGATTGTTGACGGCGTTTTCGTCAGGTCGGTAATATTTGACCCAAGCATCGAAGCTCGCTTCTTCAACACTGGTCTCAAATCTCCCCGGTCGCGCCTGAAGAGCCTGTATCCCGGACGCCCTTTGCGAAAGAAATTCTCGCGGAGTTATCAATCCTGCACGCAAAAGGAGAAGATTCGAGTAATACTCGGTCCCACCCTCAGCCACCCAGAGGAGTCGAGTATAATTTTCGTTCTCATAATCGAAAGGCCCTAAAGCGTCGGGGCGCAGGCGCTTTACATTCCAGGCATGAAAATGCTCATGAGCGACAAGTCCCAGAAATCCTTTGTAACGCGAGTCCGGTTTGAATGCGAAACGGTTTGCCTGAAGAGCAGTAGAATTTAGATGCTCGAGACCTCCGCCTCCGCGAAGATTGAGAATGAAGGTGTAGTCGTTATAAGGTAATTCGCCAAATATCTTTGCCCCTTCCTCGACGATCTTCGCGGTGTCAGCAGCGAGTTTTTTCGGATCATAGTTACCCTCGCCCGTGATCACGTAACGGTGGGGCTTGCCAAGTACATCGAACTTTATTTCCGTGTAGTTACTGACCTCGAACGGCGAATCATAAAGTACGTCGTAGTTTTCGGCACGAAACGTGTTGATTACACCTTCAACGGCAGGCAGGCCGGTGGCAACCTTCCAATCGCCAAACGGCAGCACGGTGACCGTGGTCGGAACGGAAAGCTGGCCTTTGACGAAGAACAGTAACGCTCCGTTGTTCCAGAAGGCATGCTCGTCATTTAGTTCATTCGTGCGGACTGTCAGTTCATTTGAGTAGACGTGGTACTTGACTGCAAACTCCTTGATGCCCTTTGTCTCGACTTGCCACGTATTCTTCGATACTTTCTGCCATTTGAGATCCGCTCCCGCGACATCTTTTGCCCCAAAGCCCTGGACATGACGTGCATACTCGCGAACAAGATAACTACCCGGCGTCCAAACGGGCATCTTGAGCTCGGTCATTTCCGGCATCTGGGCCCATTTCACCCGCATCTCTACCTCAAGCAGGTGTGTCGACGGCTTTGACATCGAAACCGTGTACGCGATCTCAGGCGGTAAAGGCTTGACGGCGGCAATGCTTGGCTTTGTGTTTTTTACCGGCTTCTTTTGTGCCGGCGATTCCTGGTACATAAACAAAATGGCTGCTACAAGCACAAGAATTGCAGCTTGCGGGCTATATCTCTGGGACATTACTTTTCGATTCTCCAACGTGGTAGTATCGTTATTTTTCTTGTTATCTTACTATAATTTCAAGATTTGGGCAGTGTTAGTCTCGTCCGTATCCAATCGATGACCGATCAAAGTTCAACCGCGAAGGCCCCGCAGCCGGAGAAAGAGAAATTCTTTACTACGCCGCTGATCATAATTTTCGTTACGATATTTATCGATCTGATCGGATTTGGCATGGTCATACCTATCCTTCCATTCTACGCGACCACAGAACAGTTTAGAGCCACTCCCCTCGAGATCGGCTTCTTGTTCTCGATCTACTCGTGGATGCAGTTCTTTTTTTCTCCCATTTTAGGGCGGCTTTCGGACAAATACGGGCGCAGACCGATATTGTTCTTTAGCCTTTTGGGTTCGGCACTCGGGTATTTTGTCATCGGCATCGCCGGCACTCTTACGCTCGTATTTGTGGGCCGTATTATCGGCGGGATAACGGGCGGCAACATCTCGACTGCTCAGGCGTATATCGCAGACGTTACATCACGGGAAAATCGAGCCAAGGGGATGGGACTCTTCGGAGCGGCGTTCGGGCTGGGATTCATACTCGGTCCGGCTCTCGCCGGAGTATTGAGTAAATATGGAATTCACGTTCCGTTCTTTTGCGCGGCAGTTCTTTCGCTGGTAAACGCTATCGCACTCTACTTCATTCTCCCGGAATCGCTTAAGCCGGAACTCCGAAATAGCGGCGAAGGCCGCAAGGGCAAGATCGCGGAAATTCTTGAGTCATTGGCCGACTCCCGGATCCGCATGATTGCCGTGCTCTATTTCCTTCTGATCACCGCCTTCTCAATAATGACGTACGCGTTTGTGCTTTTTACCGAATTCACGTTTGGTTATAACGCCGAACAAAATGGCTATCTCTTTGCATACGTAGGACTGATAGCGATCGTGATGCAGGGCGGAGTATTTGGTGTGGTTGCCAAAAGGTCGGGCGAAGCACCACTAGCTGTGCTGGGCTGCTTATTGCTGACCGCGAGCCTATTTGCGATGCCGTTCGCCGGTCCAGGGTTCGGCGGTTTGGCTGGACTGCTCGCCATCTCAGCGGTTTTGGCAATCGGGAATGCTTTTGCATCACCGGCACTTGCCAGTCTCGCTTCAAAAAACGCGGGAGAGCACGAACAAGGGCGTGTTATGGGCCTTATGCAGTCAGGGGCAAGCTTGGCAAGGGCAATAGGGCCGACGATAGGCGGGTTTCTGCTGAATAATTCGCTAAATAAGGTCGATCGTTTTACGGTATTTCGAACCTATTGGGTAGCATCGGCGATCATGTTCGTCGCCTTTCTGGCTTCACTTTACTTTTTGCGGCACTTAAAAGAAAGAGCCGTCTGAAGGCCTCCCGATCAGCTGATCGCCCTCTTTCGTTCAGATCGTTGAGCAGTCGGAAAAACCAGCCTGAAAGTGGTTCCCTCACCTTCACGGCTCTGGACCTCGATCGTGCCGGAGTGTTCCTGGATGATCCCGTATGAAACCGCCAGTCCAAGGCCGGTACCGTTTCCGACTCCCTTTGTGGTGAAGAACGGGTCAAAAACCTTTGAGAGGTTTTCCGGAGGAATTCCTACCCCGTCATCAGAGACCTCAACCATGACACTATCCGCGCCCGATGAGAAAGTTTTCAACGTGATCGTTCCGCCGCTGAAAAGGGCGTCGCGAGCATTTAGGATCAAATTGGTAAATACTTGCTGCAGTTTTCCGCCGCTGCCGTAGATCGCGGGCGGGCTATCGAAGTAATCCTTGACTATCTCGACATTGGATTTTCGCAGTTGCGGTTCAAGCAGCTGGAGCGTGTCATTCAAAAGCTTATTGATATCTATCGAACCAAACTCCTCAGAGTTTCCGGCCCGTGAGAAATTCAAGAGATTGCCGACAATGTTTGACGCACGGTCGGTCTGACGCTGCATCTTCTGAAGAAGAGCATGTTTCGGGTCGGTCTCAGGGATCATCCCAAGCAGCATCTGCGTGTAACTGGAAACGCCGGTCAACGGCGTGTTGACCTCATGAGCGACGCCTGCAGCCAAAAGCCCGATGCTGGATAATTTCTCGCTTTGCTGCAGAGTCTCCTCAAGTTTGACCCGCGACGACACATTTTCGAGCACGATAATTGCCCCGGTTTGCTGAGTTGAGACAGAACGCAATGGAGCAACCGCAACATTAAGGATCAGAGATCGGCCCGAACGATCATATGTGTGAAGCTTATACGCGTTTCTGATCTCCGTTAGATGCCAACGCGATTTGCCGAGAATACTCTCCAAATTGTGAGCAAAACTCTCGTCAAAGACCTCCTCAACCTGCTTGCCCACGGCTTGTTCGCGGTCCAGGCCCATCATTTCCTCGAACGGCGAATTGCAGCGAATTATGCGTCCCGTTTCGTCTACGGCAAGGAGGCCGACATTGACCGATTCGACGATGGACTCATTAAATTCCTTCAGCAAAGCGAGTTCTTCAGTGTGTTGCTTCTGCTGGCCGTAGAGCCGACTATTTTCGATAGCTACGGCAATGTAACCTGAAACCGTTTTCAAAATATCCAAGTCCTCGGAGGATAACAAGGAACCATCGCTCGCCCGGCCGAGTCCGATGACTGCCACCATCTTGCCGCCAGCGACACAGGGAACAAAATAATGCAGTTCCTGTCGAACAACCCCCTTAGCAAGGCCATTGCCGTTGCCATCACCGATTGATCCTACCGCAAGTTCAACGTCTACGGCATCGAACTCATCTGCCCTTACGACGCCTTTGGCCGCGGATTTCTGACGGATCATCGTTCTGAAATCGTGAGGGATCTTATACTTCCCATCTAGGCCAACTGATTTGGCTACCCGATAGTGTTCCGGCGCATTTTCATCCTCAATAAATACGGCCACTTTTTCGACGTCAAGGACTTGCTTTAGCCTGTCGGTCAACCCGTCGAGAAGCGGATCTAGGGCAGTCGTCGCGGAAAGAGTCCGCCCGAAGTCGAGCAATCCGCGACGCATGTCGTAACGCTCGCCATAAAAAAAGCGGTCGGCTCGTTCCTGAAGGAATTTTTTCAGCGGCTCACTGAGAAGCACAATTGCTCCCATCGCAACGACAGCGATCAGTGCCCGCAGCGTGATCTCGGTCGTAGACAGATTGTTGCCGACCGCAAGAAATACCAATCCGAGAGCGACTGCTCCGATCATCATTGCGATGGCCAGCGTCGTCATCGCGTAGACCAAAGCCCTGCGTACCACGACGTCCACGTCCATCAGACGATAGCGTACGACTGAATGACCGAAGCTTAGGGGGATTAAGGCTAACGGCAAAGTTGTGATCGCTGTCGAGAAGTTATCGTCCGGGATCTGAATAGCAAGCTTCTCGACCAGTTGCATGATCACGACTGGAACGATAGCCGCTATCGTACCCCACATAGTCCATTTTAGCCGCTGACGGACCAATGGCTGGCCGCTCTTGAAGAAGCGATAGACGAGAACACTTGCACCCGCCGAGACACCGATAACGAAATGATAGAAATTTGCCAGGTAAAGCCCGCCGAACAGATTGATGCTGTCGCTCAGCCGAGCGATCCACTCCGTCAGTGCCGATGCGGGCCAAAACTGAGGCACGAGGGAGGCAAATATCAACACAGATGAGAACACCGTCGCAGGAATGTACATTACATACGTCTTCCAACGGGGTTCAAAAAAGACCTGACTACGAACCGGATACCGGACGCAAAAATGCAGGAACAAAGGGACAAAGAAGGCCAGTGCCATGTTGTCGAGCAGATCGACAGCAAGGTCAAAGTCCTTTCCGATCCCGATCGATCGATAGGTATGAAAAATAAATGCCGTTAGGCAGACTGTTGCAAAATGCAAAACGAACGGCGATCGGCTTCCTTGCTTAAACAATACAAAGATACCAACACCCAGCCAAATAACCCCGACGATCGAGAGGAATATGAGGGACGGTGTCCACCTTGGGACAGAATCGATATTCCTCAGGTCAGCAAAATAATAGTTGTCCGCGAAGGAATAGGAAGGTTTCTGGTAGTAGTAAGTTAGAGTGCCGTTGACACCCGCGGCCTCCAGGTACATCTGCACATCGGCCACAGACGTGATCTCATCTGTTTTATCGCCGTCAAGGCCGATCCCGATAAGTTTGTCCCCGACGGAGATACCAGCTCGCGAGCCCGCGAAGCCGTAGGTAACTTTCGTTGCATAGATGCCGTCTGCACGCTGCGACCACTGTACTCCATCAGTGGGAGGAAGGTTTTGAAAGGCTCGCTGAGACAGGTTGAGGGCCGCGGCTGTGACGAACAGCACGGCGGCCAAGAGCCATATAAGGCTCCAACTTGTCAGCATTTTTTCCTTCATCCGCTCAAGGCGTACCTCACCGAGGAATTTTCAAGGCAAAATGCGTTCCAAACCGCGTCAAGATCCGTTCGTCGGAAGACCCTCAACATTCCACTTACAAATTGCCTTAGAGAGCCCTATTCATCGCATTCGGACGATTTTTCGATAATTCACTAAATTGCCGAACAATCCGAGATTTTGGACAAACCCGATCCAAACGGAAATGGGCACACTGAGCAATTTCCGGTTCTGCGGTAAGGGGATTCATTCAGCAATTGCTAAAATCGTACTTGGATGCCGCCACGCAGCATCCTACGCATGGCATTGAGCCTCAGACCGCCTTCGTCACCAAACACACCAGACTGAAAGTCAAGCAGGTTTCTGGCGTCTATAATCGCCTCAGCTCTGAACGGAAGGCCGAGATTCGGCAGATGCTGAGTCACGAAAACGCTGAGCCCCGGGTCGTAGATCGCGAGACGCCCTTTAAATGGGTCGATCGCGAAAACAGTGGCTTGAGGAGAAAGGCGAAAGATAGTGCGAACGCTCGTGCCGGTTTTTAGATCAGTTGAAAGCTGTCCAAAGAAAGACTGGAAGAGATCATTCTCAAAAATGTTCGCCGGGGTCATCACGCCTTTACTCGACAGCTTTTGTCCATTGCCGAAAGCATATCCGGCTGAGGCAGTTAGCAGGCCGTTCAGACGTCTTGTATAAACGACCCGAATGCCCGCCGCTTTTCCCTGTTGATTCGCAACAAAGTCGCCAAGGCCATCATCACCAAACGAATCAAAACTGAAGCTATTTAGGCCCACGCCGCGGCCCGACGTTGTGTCCAGAAAAACGTTTGCTTCGATACTCGACCGATTGTCGATTATTCTCTCAATGCCAAGTTCGAGCCTTCGGCTCTTATTCATTTGAGGCCTGCCACCGGTGGCAAAAAGGTCATCGATCGCTACCGGCTCAACAAATGCTAGGCTCTCGCCTTCAAGATCAATAGCACGAGCCCATGACCGCTCTTCGGTCTGTGCGGAAAACCCCGAACGCAAACGGGTTCGCGAGTTTAGGTCGAGCTGCAATCCCAGACGCGGTGTTAACGACGTCGAGTCGCCGGCACCAACAAACCTGGAATAATCGAAACCATAGACGACAATTATCCCCTCGCGAATTTTCCACTCGTCTAACGCCTGGAAAGAAACCTGTCCGAGTTGACGGCCATCGTTTTGGATCCCTCCGATCTTAGTTGCAGAAGCAGAAAATCTTATTTTATGATCGTCCAATGGCCTGAAGGATATTGAGGTTTCGACGCGCTGAGCAGCCCCGCGGCCTTTACCGATCTGGGCCGCGACCACCACATTGGCATCATCACCCACGGGAACCAATGACGCGAAATTAGCACCGGCGTAGTTCCCATCGGCATTACCGGCAAAATATGTCTCTACGACAGTTTGCCCTTTCCGTTTGGAAATTTCGTCTCCCTGGCTCGGTTCGGTTTCGGCGGCCGCGCCTAACGCATTATTTCCTTCGCGATTTTGGTATATCGCCCGCTGCATTTGGGCTGCGCGAATTCGCCATTTTGAGCTGTTGCGGTCCAGCCTTTTTTCGGGAAGGGTATTGCCGCCGCCGGCCCGCTCCAACTTAAATCCATAGGTCAACTCTGCGGAACGGCTTATTTCCACTCCAAAAAGTGTGACAGGATTAAATCCCTGCGCGACAGCAAGCACGGTATAAGTTCCCGGCATGATCTTCGCTAAAAAACTGCCGTCGCGGGCAGACGTAACTTGCTTGAGGAGTTTTGAAGTACCGTTGCGAAATATCGCAACACTGGCCTCGGCGATCGGACTGCCGCCTTCGTCCCGAACTATGCCCTTGATCGTCCCGAGATTGCTGTTCTTTTCGATAACCGCCGACGGTTCAGAAACGCCACCCGCGAGCGCAGTTGAAATTAACATCAGCAATATTGCTGAAGCAGAAATCACGCGCGTTGCTTTGGTCAAAAATCCCATCAGAGACGACAATCCCAGCAATTTCGGTATTTTGTTCGCAAAAATCAAGCGTGTCAAGCTTGTAAGGTTACTTGTAACTGGATGTAGGATGCAATTAACTTGACAAAGTTTGCCCTTGGGCTAGAATTGAAGTCTGCCTGAAACGGCGGAACGGAGACGTGGCTGAGCGGCTGAAAGCGGCGGTTTGCTAAATCGTTAAGGGTCAAAAGCCCTTCACAGGTTCGAATCCTGTCGTCTCCGCCATATATTACAGTGGCCGGTTATCAGTGGTCGGTGATCAGAGATGTTTCTGAGACCGGTTCCCAATAATCGGCTTTGTTTTTTCTGATCACCTGCCACCGGACGCTGACTGCTGATTCACAATGCGGCGAACGATAATCATCTACGGCATTGCGATGGCGGCCCTGATAGGGCTGCTCAAGTTCGTCGAATATAAATTCGTAATTCGCGATATTCCGCTTGAGTTCTATATCGGCTCTGTAGCCGTTATGTTTACGGCGCTCGGCATTTGGGCTGGACGACGGCTGACGCGGCCAAAGGTGATCGAGATATCCGGACCCTTCGAGCGAAACGAGGAGAGATTGAGAAGGACGGGCATCAGTAAACGCGAATACGAAGTTCTTGAACTGCTCTCGAACGGCTTGTCGAATCAAGAGATCGCGGACAAGCTCTTTGTCTCCACGAGTACCGTCAAAACTCACGTCTCAAACGTTCTCGCCAAGTTAGGCGCCAGCCGCCGAACGGAGGCGATCGCCCACGCGAAGAAATTGCGTATCATTCCATAGCAACTATTGCAGAAGCCCGCGAGAAGCAAAGGCATTCTTTATCGTAAGATCGGAATCTGGCTCGTACTTTTGACGGAATCTCGCCATAAAACCGAAATTCATACTTTCGGCTGATGCGGGCATGCCCACGAGCGCGTACATTTTTCACGTACAAAGGAGGAATTTATGACAAAGATCGTTCTGATATTTGGCCTTATCTCGGGCGGTATAGCCGGGGCCTTGATGTGGATCCTAATGGGTTCTGTAACGACAGGATCGGTCAATTTCGACAACGGCATGGTCTGGGGCTACGCGACTATGATCATCGCTCTTTCGCTGGTCTTCTTCGGAATCAAATCCTATCGTGACAACCATGGCGGCCACATCTCATTCCTGAGAGGCTTACAGGTCGGGATACTAATCAGCCTGATCTCATCGTTTTGCTACGCTGCAAGTTGGGAGATCTATTACCCTCAGGTCGGAGCTGAGTTCATGCAGAAATACACGACCTACTACCTGGACAAAATGAAAGCCGATGGCGCATCGGACGCCGAGATCGAAAAAGCACGCGTAGAAGGGAACGAGTTCATGGAGATGTACAAAAACTTCTTTGTGCGTTTTGCGTTTTCACTAATGGAGATACTTCCTGTCGGCTTTATCGTGACGCTCATTAGCGCGGCCTTGCTTCGAAAACGCGAACTGTTGCCTGCATCGACATAGACAAACCCAGGTTGAACACCAAAAATGCTAATGCTATGGACTGGATATAGGATAAGGAGAACTGGAGTGCCTATCGTAAGGAACATATTGGCCGTAATTTTAGGATTTGTCATTGGTAGTGTCGTAAATATGGCCGTTATCGCAGCCGGTCATGCCATCATGCCGCCGCCCGCTGGTTTTGACGGGACGAGCATGGAGGGCGTCGCCTCCACAATACATTTGTTAAAGCCGATCGACTTTGTCGTCCCGTTTCTAGCTCACGCTCTCGGGCCGCTTGTAGGTGTGCTGGCCGCGATGTTCATCGCCGTAAGCTCGCGAAAAACTATAGCGATAATACTCGGCGTTCTGTTTCTCGCGGGCGGCATCGCGGCCAATATCATTATCCCGGCACCGATCTGGTATCGCGTCGTTGACGTATTACTCGCGTACGTCCCGATGGCATTTCTTGGACGGAAACTCAGCGGAAAAGGATGAGTTTTTGCGTTATTTAACCGACCCGTGTGAAAATCAGAGGTTATGACTACACGCGTTCGTTTTGCGCCGTCTCCCACCGGATATCTGCACATCGGCTCGGCACGCACCGCGCTTTTTAATTATCTTTACGCTCGTCACACCGGGGGCAAATTCCTTCTCAGGATCGAAGATACTGACCTTGCACGTTCGACCGAAGAATCGACCCGCTCGATCCTCGATGGTCTCGCGTGGCTGGAACTCGATCATGACGAAGAGATCGTTTTCCAGTCGGATAATGCTGATAAGCATCGGGCGACGGCGAGACAACTGCTGGCCGAGGGAAAGGCCTACCGCGATTTCACCCCAAAAGCCGAGCCCAACGACGCAAACGTTAAAGACACGATCAAAGATCGTGCACGTGCAAACCAGGGCGAAAAGAATATGCGTGACAATCCGTATCGCGATATTTCGGCCAAAGAGAGCGATGCGCGTGCCGCCGCCGGTGAGCCTTTTGCGATACGTTTGAAAGTTGGTGAGACTGGCAAGACTTCCTTCGAAGATGCCGTTTACGGCTCGCAGGAACGCGACTATGCGGAAACCGAGGACCTCGTCCTTCTCCGCTCCGACGGCCATCCGCTCTACAATTTGGCGGTCGTATGTGACGATATCGAGATGGAGATCACCCACGTGATCCGCGGTCAGGATCACCTTACAAACACGCACAAACAGATCCTGATCTACGAAGCCCTCGGCGTAACGCCGCCGACATTTGCACATCTGCCGCTAATAATGGCACCGAATAAGGGCAAGCTTTCGAAACGCAAGCACGGTGAGGTCGTCTCCATGACGACTTATCGTGATGCAGGATTTGTTGCCGCCGCATTTCGTAATTTTCTTGCCTTGCTTGGTTGGTCAGCCGGCGAGGAACGGGAAATCTATTCGCTCGACGAACTCGTACAGAAATTCTCGCTCGAAGGCATCCACCGCTCGAACGCGGTGTTCAATTTTCACCCCGACGATCCGCGAAAGTGGACCGACGACAAAGCAGTCTGGATGAACGCCGAGTACATCCGCACAATGCCGCTCGACCAACTTCTCCCGCTCGTCAAACCCGAACTCAAGGCCGCGAAACTATGGCGTGATGAATACGAAGATGACGACAGGGCTTGGTTCGAGAACTGCATCAACCTGATACGCCAACGGTTCTTCACGCTCAAGGATTTCTCGTCGCAGGGCCGTGCATATTTCAGCGAGGATTACGACTTCGACCCGGCTGCGATCGAAAAGAACCTATCAAAATTCCCAGACCTCAAAACCTGGCTACCGGAACTCGCCAACCGTTTCGAAACGGAGTTCGAAAGCCAGCCGTACACCGAGGAAAGCATCGAAACGGTCGTAAAGGCATTCGCCGAGGAAAAAGGCACCAAGCTCGGCGTCATTATGAACGGGGCCCGCACGCTGCTTACGGGCGTCGCTGTTGGTCCATCGATGCTGTCAGTTTTCGAGACCTTGGGTCTCGAAAGGACTAGAATGAGACTGAAGAGTCAGGTCGCATTCGCTGATGGCCGCTTGCATTGAGGGATTCTATTGAGAGATTTATCAAAGAGTTATTATGAAAGGATATAAATCAAACATCGAAAAAGACACACTCAAGAACCAGAACTTCCGCAAGGTTGTTTACACCGGACAGCATCTACAGCTTGTCCTGATGAGCCTCAAACCGAAGGAGGAGATCGGCTCTGAGGTGCATGCTGAGAATGATCAGTTCTTAAGATTCGAGGGCGGCAAGGGCCGAGTGATCATCGACAAGACGACTTACAACGTCAAGGACGGCGATGCGGTGATCGTACCTGCCGGGGCGAAGCACAACGTGATCAACGTATCTGCGAGCGAAGACCTCAAGCTATACACTATCTACGCTCCGCCGCACCACAAGGATCAGATCGTCCGAAAGACCAAGGCTGAGGCCGAAGCAAACGATCAGGAGTTTGACGGTAAGACGACCGAGAAGCCGAAGAAAAAGAAATAGCCAAGCTTGCAGGTTTTTGCTCTATTAGCGTTCATAATTGTGCAGAACCTGCTTATGCTACATCGTGTCAAATTTTGGCCGCACGCTGCCGCCGTGATATTTATCACGGCTACGTGTGCGGCCATTTTTGCGCAGCCTTCACCGCCGCCGCTCTCGCATGAGTTTCTAAAACGCCGCGAAGCCGGTTCGGCATTTCAGCTTGGAAGGTTGTTTCTCAGGCAAGGAAAGCCCGATTCGCTTCGGCGTGCGATCGAAAATTTTAAGAATGCTGCGAAGCTATATGGCGAGCTTGGGGATCGGGCGAATGTCGGTTGTTCGCGGCTTGGTATCGGGGCGGTTCAGGCATTGGATGGCAAGAATGCATTGGCAGCCCAGTCTTACAGCCAAGCCGTCGCGTTATTTCGCTCAGTTAAAGACAGCGATTTGGATCAGGACGCGCTGTCTAAACTTGGGTTTCTCTACGACGAACTCGTCGACAAACGCTTTCCTTTCAGATACGACCTGCTCTCTATTCTTCCGCCAAAACGCGGCTACGATCAGAATGGCGACCGTGTTGATCCGCGATTCGCGCGTCTCTCGGAGCGATATTACGTCCAGTTCTTCAATCAACCCTTTACGGTCTATTACCAAGAGCAACCCGAGTCGGTCTTCGAAGATCCGCGAATGGCTGGGTCGAGCGACCAGCCTAATCCTGTCTCTTTTTATCGAGATGTTCTTTCGATATGGAAACTCAACGGAGTCGAGAGTATCGAAGTTGCCACACGGCTCAACCTGATGGAAGCATGGGCCGATGAGGATCCGTCGGTCGCCGTATTTTTTGGCAAACAAGCGATAAATCAGTATCAGCAGATCAGAAAGCTATTGCGTTCGACCAAGCCCTATGACCCGCGTCTCTATATAAATCGTCTGACTGACAAGTATCGCTTCCTCGCCGACCTGCTGATCTCGCTCGGCCGTCTGACCGAGGCCGACGAAGTCTTGCAGATGCTCAAGGAAGAGGAATTCTCCGAATTCGTCCGCCGCGATGCGGCTGAGCTCGAAAGGTTAAAACGCCAGGCTCGCCTTACGCCAAAAGAACGCCGACTCGTCGACAGGTATCTCGCCCTTGCCGGTAATGCCGCAGAGATTGGCGAGCAATACCGAGGACTCGACGACAAAAAGCGGGCTGGCAAACCGCTCAATGAAGCTGAGGAAAAGCTTCACAAGCAGCTTGCCGCACAGACGGCGGACATAAATGCGGCGTTCAAACTCTTTCTCGAAAAGGACCTCGTCAACGAGATAGGGAACGAAAACGCCAAAACACTTGCCGACGACCGGACACTGCAAGATCGCGCCCGCGAACTCGGTCCTGGCACTGTTTCGCTATTCACCGTCATCACTGAAAACCGCTACCGCGTCGTGATGACCACGCCGACCGTTCAGATCGATGCCAAGACCGAGATCAATGCGGCGGTCTTGAACAAGAAGATATTCGCCTTTCGCCAGGCATTGCAGAATACACAAGTAGATCCACGGCC
>CAYSMU010000020.1:13773-15041 GCA_964432145.1 uncultured Chloracidobacterium sp. | reverse complement strand
ATGGTATTCCGCGGCGGTGCGGGCGTGTTTTACGAGCGGTTTGGCCAGAACAATACGCTCCAGGCATTGCGTAACAACGGCGTGAATCAGCTCAATCTGCTGGTTAGTGCAAACGATCCCGATCCGGTACGGCGTGCCATCGCGATCAATCTTTTGTCTCAGCCGGTATTTACCGCTACGGGCGTGACCAATTCGCTGACCGCCGCGCAGATCCTTGCAGCCTTGCCCCAATCGGCAAGTACGATCCGAACGGTCGCCGACGACCTTCAGTCGCCCTATACGATGCAGGCAGCGATCTCGATGGAACGCAGCTTCTCGAGCAAGTACACACTGGCAACGACCTTTGTGACATCGCGTACGCTTCATACCATTCGTACTCGTAACGTAAACGCTCCCGTGTGTGCGACACCGACGAGTTGTGCCGGTGCACTTCGTCCGATCCAGACACAGGGCAATATCAATGCGTATGAGTCGAGCGGCGTCGTTAATTCGAACCGCATCAACGTGAACTTCCGTGCAAACATCAGCCCGAAGTACTCTATCTCGACTAACTACAGCCTCGGATTTTCGAAAGGTGACGACGACACCCCGGCGTATATGTATGACTTTACCGGCGAATACGGCCGAGCTCGCGGCGATATCCGACACAACGTGACGATCCATGGGAACATCACGATGCCGTGGGGCATCACGATGAATCCCTTCATCACGATCCGATCGGGCAATCCTTTTAATATTACAAAGGGAACGGATCAGAATGGTGACGGCTTTTTCACAGAACGTCCTACTTTTGGCGAACTCCAGACCCGCTGCAGCGAACTCGGCCTCACTGCTTCGTATTGTGATCTGGGCGGCCACAGCATTACCGATATCGTCCCGCGCAATTACGGCGAAGGGCCGGGAAGCGTGACAGTCAACCTCAGCATGCGTAAGAACTTTGGCTTTGGCAAGACGGCGGCACAGCGAGCCGGGAATGCCGGAGCTCCGGGCGGCGGTCCTGGCGGAGGCATGGGCCAAATGGTCATGATGGGCGGCGGCGGCATGATGCGTGGCGGCCCTGGCGGTGGGTTCGGCGGCGGTGATGGCCGCAAGCCCTATAACCTCAGCGTGGGTATCAACGTCAACAATTTGTTCAATATCGTCAACCTCAACACGCCTATCGGCAGCCTTAGCTCGAGCCGTTTCGGCCAGTCGACCTCGACAGGCGGCGGATTTGGCGGATTCGGCGGATTCGGCGGCGGCAGCGGACCTAACCGGCGTATAGAACT
>CAYSMU010000020.1:0-13763 GCA_964432145.1 uncultured Chloracidobacterium sp. | reverse complement strand
GGTAAGGGCAGGCCGCTATTGTTTAAAACTAAAAGGGAGGCGAAGGCGTATTACGTTTCGTCTCTCTTTTCTTTGTATAATATCGAGATCGGGGTGTTCGCATTATATGAAACTACTTGTTGCCGTTATCGCATTTTCTTTTGTTCTCGTGTATTCCGCCATCGGTCAAACCGGTCCCGCCGCAAAACAGGCGACAGTCGATAAGGCCGCAGTGTCGAACGTACCGCTTGATCTCGCCAAGGCGGCTCTCGCGGCCCACGGCGGAGACAAGCTCAAGAAGATGCGTTCGCTCGTTATGAAGGGCTCGGTCGAAATGAACGTGATGGGTCAGTCGATGCCGGGAGCGTTTTCGACCGCGTTCAGCGGCGAGAAATACTATTTTGAGATCAACAGCGTTGCGCAGCAGCTAAAGCAAGTCTTTGACGGACGCGATACATATTCGTCGATCCAGGGATTTTCTTTGCCGCCTGTGACAACGGTCGGTTTCCCGATCCTGGCACGGGTCGGTGACGCGGGGTATACGGTTTCGGCTTTGCCCGAAACCGCAAAGAAGAAACGGGGCTTTCGAATCACGGCTCCCGATGGTTTCTATACGGATTTCAATGTCGATGAAAAGACGGGATTGGTCAAGGGGTACGATTCGGCGTTTGAGGTCGGCGGCCGCGTCGTCACGACATCTGCCGATATCGACGAAACCCAAACCATTGAGGGCGTGATAATCCCGAAAAAGTACTCTCAGCGGTTCGACCTGGGCCAGTTGGTGGCTTACGCAAATTTCAAGGCGAAAGAGATACTCGTCAATACGACGATCGAAGATTCGGCGTTCGCACTCCCTAACAAATAGGCTATTTGGCGAACCGGCTGTTCTTCCACCAGTCGATGGTTCGACGGAGCCCTTCTTCGAGATCGACCAGCCTTTCGTAGCCGAGGCATTCGACGGCACGGGCATTATTGGCCTGTGAGTCACGAACGTCGCCGGCACGCGGAGGCTGATGGTCGGCCTCAACGCCCACGCGGCCCGTGATCTTTTTTAGGACGTCAAGCAATTGGTTAAGCGTTATCCGTTCGCCGTTAGCGACGTTCAGCGTCTCGCCCAAGCCGACCGCGGTTTGGGCCGCCTTAATGTTTGCGTCGACCACATTATCCACGTAGGTAAAATCACGCGAATGCTCGCCGTCGCCGAATATTACGGGGGTCTCGCCTTTCATCAAGGCATCGATAAACCTCGAGATCACGCCGGAGTACATCGAGGACGGATTCTGACGCGGGCCGAAAACATTGAAATACCTGAGCGAAAAGGTCTCGAGCCCATATACGCTGTTGAATGCCCGGCAGTACAATTCGCCCGTCAGCTTGGCCGCAGCATACGGCGACAGCGGGTCGGCCCGCATCGTCTCGACCTTGGGCAATACGGGCTGATTGCCGTATGCCGAACTCGACGCGGCGTAGATAAAGCGCCGGACGCCGGCTTCTTTCGACTTAAGAAGGAGGTTGAAAGTGCCGTCAACGCAAACGCGATGGGTTTCCGCGGGATCCTCGACAGATCGAGGAACACTGGGCAACGCGGCCTCGTGAAACACCACATCCACACCCGCAACGGCTTTTGTAACGGTGTCCGGATCAGTAATGTCGCCCTCGATGAACTCGAAATCACCGTTGATCTCGTCAAGATTTTCGCGAAAACCAGTCGAAAAATTATCGATGATGCGTACCTTTGCACCCTGACGAATAAGGCCATCGGCAAGGTTGGAGCCGATAAATCCGGCTCCACCCGTTACAAGAACTTTCGAAGTACTAGCCATAAATGAAGAAAGTGAGAAGGTGAGAAAATGAGTAGGTGAGAATGACACTCAACCTATCTTTTCCTCATTCCCGATGGGATTACCCATGTTCCCGGATTATTACCCATCGTCAAGAGCATCGAAATTATCTCATCGTATATCTTGAATAATCGGAGACCGATCGCCCTTTCAACATACTTGCAACGCACTGAAAACTCCACCCATGTTTGCGTTTCGGCTGCCTCGCCTTCAGCGTCACTAAGCTTGCTGACAAATGCAGCTTCGTATCGGCGTTTACGCCACGCTTCGGCAATATTAGAACAGACCGCTCGGGATGATCGGCGAATCTGATCGGTCAGGGAGTAGATCTCTTCTTTCGGAAAAGCCTTGCTGAGTTCAAAGATCTCCATCGCAGCTTCAAAGGCCTTTTTGTAAACCTCGAGATCCTGATGACGTACGATCTTCTTACTCACTTTCTCATTCTCTCACCCTCTCACCTACTTCATCTGCCGACGCCGACGTACTCAAATCCCATCTCGCGCATATCCGCAGGCTCGTAAATATTGCGAAGGTCGGCGATCTTTGGTTGATTTAACAGGCTCTTCACCTTTTCCATATCGAGGGCTCGAAACTGGTTCCACTCCGTGATAATTACCAGAGCGTCAGCACCGTCGATGGCCGAATATTCGTCATCAGCGTAGGTGATTCCGGAGATGTAGTGCCTTGCCTCGTCCATTGCGACCGGGTCGTATGCGGTCACGCTTGCTCCGCGCTTTATCATCTCATGGATGATCTCGATCGCGGGTGATTCGCGCATGTCGTCGGTTTCGGGTTTGAAGGAAAGGCCCAGGACGCCGATCTTTTTGCCAGGAAGATCGCCTACTAGCTTCTCGATCTTCGGGATCATCGCGTCACGCTGACGATCGTTTGCCTCGATCACGGCGTCCACGATGCGTGTTTCAACGCCGAACGCGTCGGCGACAGTCGTAAGCGCTCGGGTATCTTTGGGGAAGCATGAACCGCCGTATCCCGGGCCGGGATGCAGGAACTTGCGGCCGATACGGTTGTCCATCCCCATTCCGCGGGCAACGTCGTGAACGTCGCATCCGATTGCGTCGCAGAGATTGGCAACCTCATTGATAAAGGTGATCTTAGTGGCCAGAAAGGCGTTGGCGGCATACTTGATCAACTCGGCGGCCTCGAGCGAAGTGATCACGATCGGCGTTTCGATGAGGTAAAGTGGGCGATAGAGCTCCTTCATCACATCGATCGCCCGCGACTCGTTCGAGCCTATAACGACGCGGTCGGGCCGCATGAAATCTTCGATCGCGGCCCCCTCGCGGAGGAATTCGGGGTTGGAAGCAACGCCGAATTCGGTCTGAAACTTTAGATTTTCGGTAACGAATTCGCGAAGCCACTTGCCCGTCCCGACCGGAACAGTCGATTTGGTAACGAGCACCTTGTAGCCGTTCATCGCCCCGGCGACGTCCTTTGCCGCCTGCCGATAGTAGCTCATATCGGGCGAGCCATCCTCCTTTGGCGGTGTTCCAACCGCGAGGAAAACGACCTGTGAGTTCTCGACCGCCTCAGTGATGCTGGTCGTAAAATGTAATCGGCCCGCGGCGGAGTTCTTTTTGACTATCTTGTCGAGACCCGGTTCATAGATAGGAATGATGCCGTTATTTAACTTATCGACCTTTTCAACATCGACGTCGACGCAGGTAACGTCGACGCCAAACTCAGCAAAACACGCACCGGTGACCAATCCTACGTATCCGGTGCCAATAACTGCGATGTGCATAACTTAGATAAAAAATTAGAATCGAAACGAATATTCAGAATATCAGGCAAAAGGATGCGGGTCACGTTGTGACATGACCCGCAAATCTCGGAATTGATCTAAGTAGATTAACGAACCGGGCTGACCACAACTCCGGGACCGCCGAAATCGTTATCGTCACCCTTGGTGCCGAAGTAAATGCCGGCACCCGCAGCACCCGCCGCGAGGAGGAGGAGCCACGGCCAGTTGCCTACTGCCGGGCCGGGGGCCGAGTCAGGACGCAGGCACGGCTTGCAGCCGGTCTGTACGAGATTGCCGGCGGTTGCCGTCGTTCCCGCCGAAACCTGCTTGTCCGAAGAACCTTCACGCATAGTTACGACACCGGCTGAGGTGTCAACGTGCGAGTGTGAGCACTCGACCTCGACAAGGAAATTGTCTGCCTGTCCGGCATCAGCGATGAAAGTAGCGTGCTTGGTCGTGACAGTTGCCGCGACACCGGCTGCGTTCGAAACGCGTGCCTTACCCTCGGACATAACGGCAATAATGCTCGTCTCCGAAAAGGTCAGCGTGACGCTGGAGTTCGCGAGAAGTTCCACACGGCCGGTTTTGCCGAGGCTGACTGTCGCCGATGAATTTGCACCGGTAGCGATCACCGAACCAGAGCGAACCGTCGAACTCGAAACCGCCGGCTGGCCGTTCACGGTGACCTGGCCGGAAACCGTAAGTTCACCGGACACGTCTTTCGGCAGTGCAAAAGCCACCATCGAGTAAACAGACCACACCGCGACCAGAGTCATAGCGGTAACAGACTTGCGAAAAATATTTTTGCCGAGCATTGAGTTAATCTCCTCCTGAATCAATCCTTTGAAAGTAAAATAATAATACCTTTGAAATAGGTAAAAAACAACTAGCGAACGGGGCTTGTCGGATTATCGTCACGAGTGGCGACCACCGCAATAATAACAACCGCCGCAACGCCAGCCGCGATAATCGAACCAAAGGCCAGCCAAGAAAGACCGCCAGGACCAGGGCCGCGAGCTGCTTTCTTCGCCGAACTTCCTGCCGTTGCGGTTTCGCCGGAGTTAACGGTCAACGTTTCGCCAGCAAGCGTGTCGATCGCGATGCCCTGCGGAGCATTAAGAACGGTTACATTACCCGATGTAAGGCTGCCGCTGACGATGTTGCCGTCGCCGTCGACCACGAACGTTGTGTTCGGGCTAAGTTCGATCCGTCCCGCTTTACCCATATTGAGCACTGCCTTGACGCCTTCAGGCGTCGTGATCGTGCTCGATGCAAATACGGTCCGGCCGCTCGATGCGGGTTCACCGTTAACGGTAACCACTGCGTCGGACTTGCCGCCCGACACGATAAGTTCACCAACAGGCTTGGTCGAGGTGGCCAAAGTGACCATCGAAGAAGCCGAAACGATCATGACCAATAAAGATAGAGCAAGCGCTCTTTTACCGAACTGCGTAAAGTTCATAATTTTCATGCTGTACCGCCCCACGAGAAGGTTTAAAGACCAAACCTTTCAATCTTTTACACGAATAAGAATGTGATGTCAATGAAACGAAGCGGGACTATGCTATTGTCGGAAATCCCTTATCCAGAGCTTAACGGTATCGAATAAGCATTGGTTTTACATTTTATAACACATTCCGGCCGCGATTGAAAGTCAAAAATTTGGAAAAATAGCGTTAACACGGCATTAATTCGTCCTGCCGCGCAAACGAGTTCCCAATCTCACAGTTCGCACAACGAGGCGAAAAATACACCTCGTCAAAACGATCTGATGTCAATTGGACTCTATCTTTGCCGAAATGGCCGATTTTTGTTCTAATTTGCAAAAAGCCCGGAAAGTATTTTGCAGGAGATAATTTAATGAAAGTAAAGATGTTACTTCTATTGGCGACCGCCCTGATGCTGTCCGCGTGTGCTGGCGAACCAAAGGAGAAAAAGATCAGGATCGGCTTTGCGATGGACACGCTAAAGGAAGAGCGTTGGCAGCGCGATAAGGACGCTTTCGAGGCGCATTGCAAAAAAATGAACGTCGATTGCGTAGTTACCGTTGCCGATAATAAGGCAGACAAACAGGCGAACGACGTCGATAACCTTCTGACACAGGGCGTTGACGTGCTGGTCATTGCCCCGCACGATGCCACACAGGCGGCTTCGATGGTTGAAAAGGCGAAGAAACAGAATGTTCCGGTGATCAGCTATGACCGGCTGATCAACTCCGACAAGATCGACGCATACATCTCGCATCAGGTGCCGGTCATCGGCCGTAAGATCGCCGAATACGCCCTTCAAAAGGTGCCCAAGGGAAACTATGTGATGGTGTACGGATCTTCGACGGACAACAACGCCGTCATTATGAAAAAGGAGCAGCTTTCTGTCCTTCAGCCGGCGATAGATAAAAAAGACATCAAGATAGTCGCGGATAATTTTATTACCGACTGGAAACCTGAAGAGGCCCTTCGCATGGCCGAGAACGCCCTGACCCAGAATGACGATGTACAGGCGTTTGTCGTGTCGAACGACGGTATGGCCGGCGGCGTCATCTCCGCGTTGGCAAAACGCGGCCTCGCGGGCAAGGTACTTGTTACCGGGCAGGACGCAGGCCTCGAGGCACTGCAGAATATAGCCGAGGGCAAGCAGACGATGACCGTCTACAAGCCGATCATCCCCCTTGCCAACACGGCGGTCGAGGCCGCGATCAAACTTGCAAAAAAGGAAAAGCTCGATACAAAGCCTTTCATGAACGACGCGATCAAGAAGGAGATCGGAGCGATCCTTCTCGAGGTTACTTCCGTGGATAAGGCAAATCTCATGGAAACGGTCATCAAGGACGGTTACGCAAAATATGAGGATGTTTACAAAAACGTTCCAGAAGCCGACCGGCCGAAAAAACCATAATTTTGCGGAGGCCGGCACGAAGTAAGGGCATCTTTTTCGCCTCGAGAATGCCCTTACTTCGTGCGGGCTTCTGCAACAGCTCTTATGACCGATCTTGTTATTGCCGCGGACCTCGGCGGGACAAACCTTCGCATGGCAGCCGTTGGCCGCGACGGCTCGGTATCCAATGTCACGAAGAGGCCCGTTCCCAAAGCCGTTTCGCCCGATCGGCTGATGGCGTTGATCGGCGAAATGGCGCGCGAATGCGGTGGCCCGCTGGCTGCGCAAACCCGGTCGAGGGCCGTCGCGTTCACCGCACCGGCACCGGTCGCCAAGGACTTCGACGGCGTACTTACAAAGCTTCCAAATCTGCCAACGCTTGTCGGATTCAATTTCAAATCTGCCCTGCAGCATCTTTTTGGCCTGCCGGTCGTGATCGAAAATGACGCAACGGCGGCCGCGATCGGTGAGGATTGGATCGGGGCTTCGAGGGATGTCGACACTTCGGTTTGCGTTACCCTCGGTACCGGTATCGGCGGCGGGATCATTATCAACGGTGAACCGCTTCGCGGCCCCGACGGTATCGGCGGCGAGATCGGCCACATTTGCGTGGAGCCCGAAGGCCATCCTTGCGGATGCGGCAGCCGCGGCTGTGTCGAGCAATATGCATCGGCGACGGCGATCGTTAGAATGGCGGTCGAGTCAGGAATGGATGTTGCCACTGCAGCGGATGTATTTGACGCATGGAGCTCTGGCGACGGCCATGCCGACGCGGTCTTCAGAAAGATGGCAAGATACCTCGGCATAGCGCTTGCCGGCCTAGCGAATACGCTCAATCCTGAAATGTTCGTCATCTGCGGCGGGGTGACCGCCGGTTGGGAAGCGTTCGCCGACCATCTTGCGGCTGAGGTCCGGGCCCGGGCATATCGTGCCGCGGCCGAACGGGCGCCGATCGTTCGCGGCGAACTCGGCGATAACGCCGGCATCATAGGAGCGGCGAGATCCGCGTTCCTCGAGATCTGACGGACGGCGTCCTAAGGTTTTCCGGGAAATTGGCTTTTATCCCCGACAGGACGATATCCCGCGGAGACGCAACGACCTTCTAGAGCGTCCGCGATTTTGGTTTGCTTCCCGTGGGTGATTTGGGTATACTAGTCGTTTGCTGAGATGCGTGTAATCGTGTCAAGTGGGTTTCGCACCCACTTTTTATTTTGGTGGTAGCGATGGACAGGTCATTGATAACGGAGCGTGTACGATCGATCGCGGCTGCCGCGGCAGCGACAGGCGGCGTCGAATTGGTACACGTTGAGATCGCAGGCACGAAACGCGATTCCGTGCTGCGTGTCTACATTGACAAGGAAGGCGGTGTGACGCTCGACGACTGCGGTGCGGTTTCGCAGAGAATGGAGGAGGTCCTGGATGCCGAGGACCTGATCCCGTGGAAATATGTCCTCGAAGTTTCGAGCCCGGGCATCGAACGTGAGCTGTATTCGCTCGCGGATTTTGTTAAGTTTACCGGCCAGTTGGCAAAGGTAAAGACGAGGCAGGAGATCGATGGCCAGAAGACCTTTGTCGGGACCATTGCCGACGTCGATGGCGAGGAGATAACCATCGATGACCGAACGAAAGGACGCGTCACATTCGAATACGCGGATGTTGACAAGGCTAATCTGAAGATCGACCTTGCAAAAGAGTTTAAGGGACGCTGAACGGAAATTTTTGTTAAGAGCTTAGAGAAGATATGACATCATCCATCGGACAGAGCATAGATGTGTTGTGCAATGAGCAGGGCCTCGACCGCGAAATGGTCATCGAGGCTATGAAGGACGCGGTCCGGGCCGCGGCTCGTAAGCAATTTAAGGACAAAACGGGCGACAGCATACAGGTCGAATGGAACACCGAGGACCAGGACATTGAGGTATCGGCGGAAAAGACCGTTGTCGAGACTGTCGAGGATGAACTGACCGAACTTTCGCTTGAAGCCGCTCAGGAAATGGCCGGTGACGAAGTCGAGATCGGCGATATGCTGTTGATCCCGCTCGATCGCGAGCAGATGGGCCGCATCGCCGCTCAGACGGCGAAGCAGATCCTAGTGCAAAAGGTCCGCGAGGCGATCCGCGAAAAGGTTTACGAAGAATACATCGACCGCAAGGGCGAGTTGATCAACGGTACCGTCAAGCGTTTTGAACGCGGCGATATGATCGTCGATCTGGGCGGCAATCTTGAAGCGATCGTTCCGCGACGCGAACAGTCTCGCGGTGAGATGTGGAACCAGGGCGAGCGGATCCGCGTCGTCATCGTCGATGTTTCCAAAGAGCTCAAGGGGCAGCAGATCATCTGTTCGCGTGCGTCGTCCGAGTTGCTTAAGCGGCTCTTCGAAATGGAAGTGCCTGAGATCTACGACGAAACCGTCGTCATCAAATCGGCGGTCCGGGAGCCGGGCGACCGTGCAAAGATCGCCGTTACCTCGAACGAAAAGGATGTCGATCCGGTCGGCGCCTGCGTCGGTATGAAGGGGTCGCGCGTCCAGGCGATCATTAAGGAACTTCGGGGCGAAAAGATCGACATTATCGAGTGGTCGGACGAACCATCGGTGTTCGCGGCAAACGCACTCTCGCCGGCAAAGGTCTCGCAGGTCCGCATTACCGATATCAATAACCGCCTTATGGAGGTCATTGTCGGTGAGGACCAGCTCAGCCTCGCGATCGGGAAGAAGGGACAGAACGTTCGGCTGGCGACCCGGCTCGTCGGTTGGGAGATCAAGATCGTCAGCGAAGAACTTCTCAAGCAGGAGATCGCCAAGCAGATGGGCAAGATGATGGCATCCGGCGAGGCAGTGCCGATCACGGCTCTCGAGGGCGTCACTTCGACTCAGGCCGACACGCTTGCCGAGAAGGGCGTTTCCGATGTCGAGAGTCTCGCCGCTATGTCGATCGATGACCTTGTGGATTTCCTCGACGTGAGTATGGACGAGGCCGAAAGGATCAAATCATCGGCGACCGCCATTGTTGAGGCAAAAAATGCCGAGGTCGGCGGCGATGCAGCAGCGGGCGAAGCCGAGCCCGAGGCGTCCGCCGAGGCATCTGCGGAAACCGAAGTCGCGGCAGAAACCGCCGACGAAACCCCTGAAGTTGCCGAAGAAGCGACCGAGGGCGGACCGGCGATCGAGACCGAGCCGGATGAACCGGAGGCGGAGACTGCCGAGCAGGCTGACACCGACGGGGAGAAATAGCCCGCCGGCGGCAGCTTCGTTGGTTCTTTAGGGTGGCATTTTGGGCATTCGGTTAGGTTGAGATCATATTAAGTATGGCGATTGGTAAGAGCATCAGAATTTACGATCTTGCACGCGAAGTTAAGCAGGACACAAAGCGCGTGATGGAAGATCTGCGGCGTGAAGGAGCCGACGTCAGTGTGGCGTCCAACTCCGTCCCGTACGAACTCGCCGAAAAGGTTCGTAATAAGTACTTTCCCAAGACCGAAGCTGCCCCAAAGCGTGCGATCAAGGTCATCAAGAAGGCCGATAAACCGGTCGAAGAGGTTCCGGCGGTGGTCGAGGAAGCGGTTGCCGAAACGCCCGTGGAAGCTGCACCGGTCGTCAGAAAAGCTGTCGAGTCGAAAGCGCCGGCCGAGCCTGTCGCCGCTCCGCGTGTCAAGAAGCTAACGCCGAAGGAAGTTGCTGAGCCGGTGGCCGAAGTTGCCGAAGTCCCCAAGGCCGCCGAGCAGCCAAAAGTCAATAAGGTCCTGAAACGAAAGGCCGAAGTCCCCGTCGAGACTCCGCCCGTTGAAGAAGCGGCTCCTGAAGCCGTTCCAGCAGAACCAGTGTCGGAAGGCGAGATCACGGTCGAGACGCCGCCGGCGGCGGAACCGGAGTCCACCTCGGGCACACGCATAAAGCGGATGACGTTGTCGCCCGAGGCGCTTAAGAAGGGCATTAAACCTGGCGAACGCCTCGTTTCCGAGGGGCCAACCCGGACGGGAACACTCTCGCAGGACAGGCCGAAACCCGGACAATTCCGCGGTACGCCGGGCGAGACCGCCGCGCCGCAGATGACCTACACGCCGCCAGCCGACAACCGACGGCGTCCGGGCCGCGGCGGAGGCCGCAAAGGCAAGACCGACGATAAGACAGGCAGATTTAACGAGCGTGATCTTGACGCCCCGCAAAAGCGTTCGATCGAGGAACGAATTCTCGACCAGGTCGGTAAGGTCGACAATGACGCCCTCAAAACCGTCAGACTCGTTGAGGGAGCGACGGTCCGTGAGTTTGCGGAGGCACTCGGTATCACGCCCAGAGACATTGTGCAGCTGCTCATTAAACGCGGCGTGTTTGCGACCCTGAACCAGCCGATCGGTGAGAAAATGGCTACCGAGATGGCGTTCGACTATGGATTCGATCTGAGCTTTGTGCCGTTCGAGGAAATGGTCATTGAGCAGGAATTCGAGGAACTCATCGCTGCCGATGCCGACGATGCAGAAGTAGCGAGGGCTCCTGTTGTTACCGTCATGGGGCACGTTGACCACGGAAAGACGTCGCTTCTGGACGCCATCCGTTCGGACAATGTTGCCGAGGGCGAGGCCGGCGGCATCACCCAGCATATCGGTGCGTATAGCGTTAACGTTCCAAACCCCGACAGCCCGGGCGAAGAACGGCGAGTCGTGTTCCTGGACACTCCGGGCCACGAAGCGTTCACCATGATGCGTGCCCGCGGGGCCAAGGCCACCGATATCGTTATCCTTGTGGTGGCAGCCGACGACGGCGTTATGCCGCAGACGATCGAGGCCGTTGAGCATTCAAAGGCGGCAGGCGTTCCGATCATCGTCGCGATCAACAAGATCGATAAGCCCGATGCAAATCCCGACAAGGTCAAACAGGGCCTCGCCGGGCTCGGCCTTCAGCCAACAGACTGGGGCGGCGATGTGGAAATGGTGTCGGTCTCGGCCAAGAAACGTGAGAATCTGACGACGCTGCTCGAAACTGTATTGCTCCAGGCGGACATTTTGGAACTCAAGGCGAGTCCGACCCGCCGTGCCTCAGGCGTCGTTCTCGAGGCGAAACTAGATAAAGGACGCGGTGCGGTCGCGACGGCGCTCGTCCAGCAGGGAACGCTACGCGTCGGAGACCCGTTCATTGTCGGCCAGTTCTCGGGCAAGGTGAGAGCAATGTTCTCTGATCGCGGCGAAGCTGTGACCGAGGCATTTCCGGCAACACCGGTCGAAATTCTAGGCCTTCAGGGCGTACCTCAAGCCGGCGATACTTTTCAGGTCGTTGCCGATGTCGAACGAGCACAGGACATTGCCCAACAGCGGCAAATGCACGCCCGTCAGGCCGCGATGCTCAAGACCACCAAGCGTGGTATTGAATCGCTCGGTCAGGCCGAGATCAAGGAGCTGCTAGTTATCCTCAAGGCCGACGTACAGGGTTCGGTCGAGGTGCTTCGCCAGACGCTCGAGAAACTTTCTACCGAGAAGGTCAAGGTCCGAGTGATCCGAGCCGGCGTTGGTGCCATTGCCGAATCTGACGTGCTGCTGGCCTCGGCGACGCAGGCGGACCACGCCTCTACGGCGGTCGTCATTATCGGATTTAACGTGCGGCCCGAGGCCCGCGTTTCCGACATCGCCCGGCAGGAAGACGTGGACATTCGCCTGCATTCGATCATTTACAAGGTCGAGGAAGAGATCAAGGCGGCAATGATCGGCATGCTCGACGCTATCGAGAAAGAGTCGATCCTTGGCAAGGCTGTTGTTCAGGAGATCTTCAAGGTTTCGCGTATCGGCACGATCGCGGGCTGCAGGGTGATTGACGGCGTGATACGCAGACAGGCGAAGGCCCGTCTCATTCGCGACGGCGTAGTCGCATGGGAGGGCGATATCGCGGCTCTCAAACGCTTTAAGGACGACACGAACGAGGTCAAGAACGGGTTCGAGTGCGGCATCAGCCTGGTCAATTTCAACGACATCAAGGTCGGTGACGAGATCGAGGCATTTGTCATTGAAAAGATCGCGGCGACGGAGTTGTAGCCAAGTTTATGCGTCGGCCCGAGCGTTTGGCAGAAGGATTGAAAATTGAGATCGCTGAGGTCGTCGGCTTCGAGCTTGACGACCCGCGGCTCGAGGCGGTGACGGTCACGGAAGTGACGGTGGCTGACGACCTGAGGGACGCTAAGGTTTACGTCCTGATCCAGGGTAGTGAAGACGAGATCAACGCCGCACTTAGGGCTCTGCGGCACGCATCGACCTTTGTACGGCAGCAGGTAGCCTTGAGTCTCGACCTGAGGCACGCGCCGCATTTGCATTTTGTACGTGATACCGCTGAGGAAAACGCCTCGCGTGTCACCGAGATCTTGGGCCAGCTCGAGATCATTGAAGAAGTATCAGAAGAAGGATGAAGGACGAGGTATAAGGAACGATCGATAGGGGCGTATGTCCCGCGAATTCGACAGTTCTTTCCTCGATCCCGGTGGTTCCCGTGTTAAGTCAAGTAGTTGAGTTAATTGAAAATAAGAGCGATTTCGCCATCACGACTCACATCAAACCGGATGGTGACGGTGTCGGCTCGTCTCTCGGCTTGTGCTGGCTTCTCAAGTCACTTGGCAAGAACGCCGAGGTCATTGTGCACGGCGACGTGCCGCCTGCCTATCAGAGCCTGCCCGGTGCGGAATCGATCCGCGATGTCAAATCGATCGACGGAAAATACGATGCCGTTTTTGTCATCGAATGTTCAGATATCGATCGCCCCGGCATCAAGGGCCTTGAAGACGAGTTCACCGTCAACATCGACCACCACTCGACCAGCGAGCATTTCGGCACGATCAATTGGATCGATTCGACCGCTTCGGCTGTCGGCGAAATGATCTATAACTTGTGCAAGGCCATCGGCGGCCGTATTACCAAAGAGATCGCCGAATGCGTCTATATGGCGCTCGTGACCGACACTGGTTCATTTCATTTTCCAAACACATCGGACCGTACGCTGAAAGTCGCCTCCGAACTGATCAAAGCCGGTGCAAAGCCCGCTAAGATCGGTGAGGCCGTTTACTATAACTATCCTTGGTCGCGCATCGAGCTGATGCGGCAGGTGCTCGCTACCGTCAAACGTGACGAGACCGGTAAGATCGCGATACTCCGCCAGACAATGGAAATGCGTGACGCTGCCGGTGCGATCGACGGTGACAATAATGGCTTTGTGAACATTCCACTCGCGGCGAAAGAGGTGCTCGCGGTCGTTTATATGCGCGAGATCGGGCCGGGTAAGTTTCGCGCCAGCCTTCGCTCCAAAGGCGATATCAATGTCGCAAAGGTTGCCGAGA
>CAYSMU010000019.1:0-15255 GCA_964432145.1 uncultured Chloracidobacterium sp. | reverse complement strand
TTTCCCGCCGGCAACCGTTGCGAGTTCGTTCCGTCTGCCAACGCATGGAGCGACGTTTGGATTTGGCGCAAGTGTCTTGATCACTCGTAATGTAGTCGCTCTATTTGACGTGGCGGCTCGCACCGGCTTCAAGCTCGGCCGGGTCACTCCCATCCTTGACAGTTCGTTTCGGGTGATAGGGTTTAAGAGCGAATCTCACCCCAGCATGGGGTTTGGGATCCAACGCAATATCGGCGAGCATTCATTTGCACTGACCTTCTCAAACACGCAAACGACCACAACCAGCCGATATAACTCAAGTAATCTTGTCCTATCGCCTAAGCGGATAATAATTGGATTCAATCTGTCGCGGAGATTTTAGATCGGAGTGGTGAAATGTCGGAAAAATCCAAAATATCGTACAAAAGTTCGCTAATTTGGGCAATGATCGTGAATTCCGGAGATCGTCTCGATTGAAACGTCCTGGGTAACGGACGGAAAACGATTGCGAAACTAAGCAGAACGTGGTTCGGAGCGAGCTTTCTGGCCGGGCTGGCACACTTTTTGCGAAATTTGAGACTTGGCTAACTAGATCACTACTTTTTATGCCGCGGCGGGCAGCCGGGGATTTTTCCTCGGTTGGTAAATAGAGGTGTGCCTGTCCGATTCATGAATAATGTGACCAGTGTTTTTGTGCTTGAGGGGAAAGGAGCGTAGCAGCGATGAGAAAGTTGAAGATAGCTATCCTTGTATTGTTCTCTGTATTGAGCGTCGCCGGCCTTCTCGGAGATCGGCGATTTGTCGTTGGAGTTAAATCGCTTGTGACAGGCCCTCCCCCCGGGCATACCGGCGGTCCCGGAGAACTTACGTGCATGGAGTGCCATCTGGACGGCAGCGGACCGGGTTCGTTTACGATCATTGCACCGCCGACGTACGCGCCAGGCCAGACTTACCAGATCACGGTTCGCCATGTGAATGCTCAGGCGTCGCGAAAGCGATGGGGATTTCAGTTAACGTCATTGGCAGGAAACGTTCGGGCCGGGACTCTTGTCAGCACAGCGGGAACGACCCAGGTCCTGGAGGATTTTGGACGCCAGTATATTGAGCATAACCTGCCCGGGACGTTCACGAACCAGTTAGGTGGGGCACAGTGGAGTTTCAATTGGACGGCTCCGTCAACAAATGTAGGAACCGTCGATCTTTGGGCAGCCGGGAACCAGGCCAATTTCGACGGAACACCGGAGGGTGACCAGATCTACTTTGCAATGCAGTCGATCGAGTTTGGCACTCCAGCTCCAACACCGACGCCGACCGCAACACCGACTGCAACCCCCACCGCGACACCGACTGCAACTCCAACAGCGACTCCGACGGCAACCCCAACTGCGACCCCTACCGCAACGCCGACACCACAGGGATTTGAAAGCGACGTCGCTCCCCGCCAGAACGGCGACGGCGAAGTGCTTTCGGGCGATGTCGTGCAGGTTCGAAGATTTGTAGTGGGACTCGATACTCCGACGACGACCGGAACTGAATTCCAAAGGGCCGACTCATCGCCATTCGCGACTCGCGGCAACGGGATCGTGGACTCTACCGATACAATTCAGACAAGGCGTTATGTTACCGGGCTCGATGCTCTCCAGGCTGTTGGTGGGCCGACAGCACCCGCGCCGTCTGCCGGCGGCCTTGACGAGTTCGTAGACGAGGTATACGAATATCTATTTGGCTCAAAGATCTTTTTCGGAGGCGGCTCGGTCGAGGCGGGCGGTACCGTAACAACGGGAATCATTATTGATGGCGATCCAAGTATTTCCGCTGTGAGTTTCACCCTTGAATTCGATCCCGCGAAACTCGGGAATCCGCGCATCGAAATCGCTGGCGATCGTCCCGCCGGAGCGGTCTTGACTCTTAATGAGAGCGAGTTGGAGAACGGCCGCATCGCGGTCCTTGTGGATTCAGACCTTCCGTTTGCCGCAGGACGGGATCCGATAGTGAAGGTGAGTTTCGATGTGGCAAAAAATGCAGTGCCAGGACGGACGGAAATTGGTTTTTCAGACGCGGTTGGTCGGACCTCAGCTTCGGATCCAACAGGAATCTCAATACCAGCCCGCTTTGTTAACGGGTTCGTGACCATTGCCGGTGCTAAGGACTGAGGCAACATTAATAGGTAAAGGGCGGGAATACTCTCTCGAGATTCCCGCCCCTAGTATGATTACGAATAGGTTTCTATGATCAATTGACCCATTCTTCTTCGTAGTTAAGCTGCCAATGCCTCGTAACCCACTTTTGAGCGGCTGTCATGGCCGTGTTCTTCCACTTCTTGACGTTTTCAAGAACTGAGAGTGCGGCCAATGGCTTACTGGGATCGCGTTCGACGCGGATTACCTGCGTCGTGACATCGATGATCGTCTTGTTCTCTTCCAAGATCCTAAGACGAACCTCGCTTCCGACAGGCGGCAGCGTTTCCAAATTTACGAGAGCGCTGGTTTCGCCAACATTCTCAGTCAATCCCTCAACACTGACCGTTTCTCCACTTTCCTTATCGACCCAGCTTGCCTTCACAGGCATGCTCGCAATGATCCTATGATGCAATGGCGTCTTGTATGATGATGTAGCGTATTCTACTTCTGCCATTATTTCCCCTTTTTTACTCTAACTAAACTGCAAGGTACGTGTCGGTAACGTCCTTCAAGTAAATTGCGACACTAACTTAAGCCATATTTACAAAAAAGTCAAGTTTCCCTAAAATCCCGCCAAACCTTGCTTTTTCTCAAATTCAGGGCCACGAGCACCTTGAATCGCTATTTTGTAACCGAAAATGATACAAAATGCAAATATACTATGCTAAATTACGAGGAATAGTTGTCCGGATCAGCCGGAGTTTTGATAATAGCCGAAATTCAACCTCTGTTAACGTCGAGTTTATCTATCTGTAACAATGCCAGGGTAGTCTTCAAGTTTCGTTGGCAGATCTTCACCGAGTCTGAGTGCGGAACTCAATTTGCGTCAATCTGTCAGTACGTATGATACGTGTCGATGCGGTGTGAATTGGCAACTGCCAGAGGCAGGCCGCGCGTTAGTAAAAGAGCCCAACCCAAAAGGGGTTACGTCGATTGGACGGTCCTTTGGGGGCTTGCGTTATAAAAGAAAAAGGACTAACTTTATTAGCACTAAATCCAAAAAGCGAGAGAAAAATCCAAAAAACGAGAACCTCCGCTTTTCATTTCTTATTCCGAAGCAACTTTGCTTAATAGAATCAAATTAATGAGGTCAAAAAAACAAATGACTAAGAACATCATCACGAGGCTTTTGCCGGTGATCGTTGTCGCCGCATTTTTGTGCGTCGGCACCTTGTTTGCGCAAACTGGCGGTACCGGTTCGGTTTCCGGGATCGTCTCTGACTCAACCGGAGCGGTCGTTAATGGAGCGACGGTCACTCTTACTAGTAAGGCTACTAATCAGACCCGGACTGCTACGACAGGAGATGACGGGCTATATAACTTCGTACTTCTGCAACCCGGCTCTTACTCGATCAAGGTCACGTCTGGTTCATTCGCCCCGTCGACGCTGGACGTTACTGTTCAGGTCGGCCGTACTACCGACGCCAATGTCACGATGGGCGCGAGCGGGGTGTCGGCCACCGTGGAAGTAACCGCTGAAGGCATTCAGACGACCACAAACAACTTTGACGCGGTCCAGAGTGCCGCTGCTATCGAGAATCTGCCCATCAATGGTCGTCGCTTTCAGGACTTTGTCACGCTGACGCCGACTGCTCAGGTCGATCCGTCCCGCGGACAGATATCCCTGTCGGGCCAGCGTGGGATCAACTCGAACGTCAATGTCGACGGTGTCGATTACAATCAGCCTTTCTTCGGCGGCATCCGTGGCGGAGAACGTTCAAATTCCACGTTCACTCTGCCACAAGAAGCCATTCGCGAGTTTCAGGTCGTTGCGGCTGGATATTCGGCGGAATTCGGACGTAGCTCCGGCGGTATCGTCAACGCGGTGACCAAATCCGGATCTAATGAGTTCCGAGGCAGTGCCTTTTATCTCTGGCGTCCGGAACAACTTGCTCGCGCCAACGATTTTGCTAAAGAACTCGCGTTCCAGCGGCTCGACGCCCTAGGTATCGATGCGACGTTGGCACCTACACAGCATCAGTTCGGCGGTTCGGTTGGCGGTCCGATTGCAAGGGATAAATTGTTTTACTTTGGCTCAGTGGAAGCCCAGCGGTTCAAGGCTCCTCGCCAGGTTCTTTTCCAGAATCTCGTAGGAGTAGCAACTCCGTCTGGAGCAACCGTATCGCAGCTGGAGGCATATAATTTCTATCGCTCTCTCGAGGTGCCGTTTGAGCAGACAAATAATTCGATCGCTCTCCTTGGAAAGGTGGATTGGAATCTTAATGACGCGAATCGCTTCAATATCAGATACAACCACTCCAGAAATAAAGCGGACAATGCGGTTTCCACGGGTGAGACAGCTCTCGATCCGACAACAACGAATTCACTTCCGACCAACGGTACCGAAGAAAATAGGAACAATATCGTAGTCGGCCAGTTTATTAGCACATTATCTGCTAACTGGATCAACGAGTTTCGCGGACAATTTGCCCGCGAGGTCCGACCTCGATCAGCGAATGCACTTGTTTCCAATGTTACGACGTCGATCGGTGTCTATGGAACTCGAAACTTCTTGCCCACGACTCAGTTCGACCGCCGCGTCCAGTTTGGTGACAACGTTACGTATATTAATGGAGCGCATACTTTCAAGTTCGGCGGTGAGTACAGCGATATTCTCGCCGACCAGAAGTTTGGGTTTAACCAATTTGGTGTGTTCACATTTTCAGGATTGACGTCAACTTCGGGCATCCTTGACGCCATGAGTACGGTCCGGACGGCTACTTATCGTGGCCGTTTTGACACGACGACCGCACGATATAATAAACAGATCGGTAATCTGCTCGCAGCTTACACCGTTAAGGAATTGTCATTCTTTGGCCAGGACGCGTGGCGAATCCGCCCGAATTTCACCTTGAACCTAGGCCTGCGTTATGAGAAGCAATTCAATCCTGATGCAGAAGCAACAAACACTACTGTCATCAATCTGGTAAAGGCCACGAATTTTCCAATACTCGGCAAAACGATCGATCCGACCGTGATCCCGGATAGCCAACACCAGTGGGGGCCAAGACTCGGTTTCGCGTGGGATCCAAAGGGCGATGGTAAAACGGTTGTTCGTGCTTTTACCGGTATGTATTATGCCCGCACACCTCTTTTGGTATTGGCTGGACCGTTTAACAACTTCCGTAACCCAGCAGGCGATCTTTCGGTTACGCTCGGGTCTCCGGCGTTTACCGCTACCGGTTTTAGCCAGGCCACTTTCGACGCACAGAATCCCGGGTATGTCGCAATTATGGGCGGAACCGGCTTCACGCCCAATACCGTATATCGACAATTTGCGATCCTTGGCATCAATTTGAATAGCTCTTCGCTGGGTAATATGCCGCAGATCACCACGGCGCAGTTGCAGACGATCACGAATGCTCTGTTGGCCGCGACGACAAATCCGCCGGCGAATCTTGGCGTGTTCCAGGGTGCAAACCTTACCGGAATGACGTCGGACTTCAAGAATCCACAGTCGTTCCAGTGGGGCGGCGGTGTGGAGCACGAAATGTGGAAGGGCATCACCCTCGGCTTGGATTTCTCGCAAGTCGGAACGTCGTATCTGCAGCGAAACCGCGACGTTAATCTTCCGTCAGCAACGGGTGTCGATCCGTTGACGGGTCGTGTCCTGGTGAATCGTTCCTCACGTCCGCTGACCAATCTTGGTACGATCCAGATCCGAGATTCCTCGGCTCGTTCGCTCTATCGGTCGCTCACGTTCCGCATGAACATGAACAAGAAGCGGCTCCGGTTGAATGCTTTCTATACGCTTTCACGGTCCAAATCCGACGACGATAACGAACGCGATGCCGGTGGCGTGTTGTATGCGAACCCTTACAATTTGAGAGGCGAGTACTACAATTCGCGTCTCGATCGGCGTCACCAGTTCGTAGCCAATCCGCTTTTCTATCTCTGGGCCGGTATCGAAGTTTCGAGTGCGATAAGGGTGCGTTCGGGACTTCCGGTAAACTCGCTTGTTGGTTCGGATCTTAACGGTGATGGGAATACGACCGATAGGCCGATTATCACTCCGGGTTTCGAACTGCCGCGTAACTACTTTACCAACCGATCGACCTACGATATGGATCTCCGTATTCAGAGGCCGATCAAGATTGGTGAGACTGGACGTCTGACGCTGTCAGCAGAGTTCTTCAATGTATTTAACCGCTCGAATGTTCAGTTTGCTGGAAGTTCGACGACCAACTACTGCAGCAATACGGCAGCTAACTGTGGCCTGAGTGGCATCACTAACATCAACTTCCTAAACATCATTCAGCAGAATTCGACCGCCACCAATTTCGGACGGCTCAACCTCTCTGGATTGAATCCCGGAAGCCAGGTGTTCCAAATGCAACTCGGTGCCCGATTCTACTGGTAGTTTCCGCTCCTCCGATTGAGGACATCAGGCACGCTTCCTTTGGGGGGCGTGCCTTTTTTTGCGGCCGTCTATTGTATAAACTCTCTCCAATGCGCATTCTCCATATCTCTTCAGCAAAGACATTTGGCGGCGGCGAGCGCCACTTTGTAGATCTGACACGAGGACTCGCGGCCCGCGGCCATGACATATTTGTTGCGCTCAGGCCGACAAACCAATGGGAGCACCGTTTAGACTTCCTGCCGCCCGAACGCGTCTTGCACGTCTCTATACGCAATTCCTTCGGGATGTTCAGTGCGAGGAGCATTGCCAATTTTGCAAAGGCAAACAATATCGAAGTAATTCATGCCCATGTGGCGAGGGATTACGTTGCAGCAAGTGTTGCGGCTCGCACTGCGGGAGACGTGAGCCTTGTGCTTACCAGGCACGTAATGTTCCCGATGAAGTCATTCCACCGATTCGCACTGCGAAATGTCGACGCGGCGATAGCTGTCTCGGCCGCCGTTCGCGACCAGCTCGAGAGAGTGTTTCCACCAAGAAAGGTGCATGTGATTCCGAATGGGATCAACATTGCCTCGCTGTCCTATGAGACGAAGGGCAAATTAGGGCGCGAGTTTCGCGAGCTACATTCTATACCGGAGAGTGCACCGCTGGTTGTCACGCTGGGCGAGCTAAAGGTACTCAAAGGGCAGAGAGACTTCGTTCTGGCTGCCAACGAGATCGTCAAACGAATTCCCGAGTGCCGGCTTGTCGTCGCGGGGCTCGACAACACTCTCGACAAAAGCTTCCGCCGCGAGTTGCGCCGGCTGACACGCGTTTTTGGCATCGAATCCAATTTTGTTTGGCTTGACTGGCTTGACGATATATCCCCGCTGCTTGCAGCCGCCGACTTGTATGTGTCACCGTCACATTCCGAGAGCTTCGGCCTGGCGATCCTCGACGCTATGATCGCGGGCTGTCCCGTCGTCGCTACTGCAACAGGCGGCGCGATCGAACTCATTCCCGATCCCAGGGCACTTGTCCCGATCAAAGATCCGCTCAGTATAGCTGATCTTGTGTGCTGGTATCTTGATAATGACGCCGAGCGAATAGAACTTGGAAGGTCACTCCAAGAGGTAGCTGCCGCGAAATACAGCCTAACGCGAATGGTCGACGCGACTTTGGCGGTTTACCAGAGTATCTTTCACGGGTCTTAGAAGTTGCCGTAAATTGAATAATCGGTTTATCTTAGTTAAATGCGGCGATTTGCATTTGTCTTCCTTACGATCCTCGTGTTTTCAGTTATCATGGCCTCACAGTCTCCTGAAAAGCTTGCGGAAATATGGGAGAAGGAACACGTCTCGCGTATGTTCCCGTCTGATGTTCGTCACGCCGATCTCAAAAAATATCTTGACGGCCTGAAGAAACTCGGTATCAAGGTGGACCAAGTCGGCGTGTCAAACGCTAACCGCGAGATCTATCAGATCGAGTGGGGCCGAGGTCCGCTAAAGGTATTTATGTGGTCACAGATGCATGGTGACGAGCCGACGGCGACCTCAGCCCTCATCGATATGTTCACGATCCTGGAACGGAATCGCAATGTAGATTGGGTCAGAAAATTGAGCGAAAAAATGACGATCCGGGCTGTGCCAATGCTCAATCCAGACGGCGCCGAATTATATCAAAGACGTAATCTCCAGGGCATCGATATCAACCGCGACGCCCTCGATCTCAAGACTCCGGAGGCCCGCCTACTCAAGCGGCTTCGCGATGATTGGTCACCCGCGATAGGATTTAATCTTCACAACCAGGGTGCCTTGACGACCGCCGGAAAGTCATATGAGCAGGCGGCGATCTCGCTTCTGGTTGTATTCGGCGACGAAGCAAAGACAATCACGCCCGGCCTTGCGCGAAATGAGCGAATTGCCTCCGCGATCGTCAGCGCCCTTTCACCGTTCATTCAGGGAAACATCGCCCGATACTCAGATGAATGGACGCCGACAGCCTTTGGTGACAACTTCTCGGCCTGGGGAACGCCCGTTATCCTGATCGAGACCGGGGCATTATACGGGAAGGACGAGATGTTTCTCGTCAAAATGAACTTCGTTGCCTTCCTGACGGCGTTGCAGTCGGTGTCGACCGGAAGCGAATCAGAGCAGGACCCGAATATTTATCGACGGTTGCCGGAGAACACGTCAGGAGGGCTCGTCAATTTCGTGTTCCGCCGTGCCAACATCATTACCAGCCGAACCGCAACATCGCCGACCGTTGGTGACATTGCGGCGGTGACCGAGCGGCGGCGGGCAGGTTTTACGGCTCCGACTACGATCCGCGGTGTTGGGAATATCGGCGATCGGCGGGGCCTCGAGGAATATGATGCGAGCGGTTTTACCGTCGTGAATCGCTTTGGCCGGGTCGCGTCGGGTGAGTCCGCTGAGTTGTATTTTTACAAGGCGGGACGTGTCATAGATTGGAGTGTCACTGACCTGGAAAAGCAGTTTCCCCCGGATGCTATTTTCTCGCTCGGCCGATGGATCAAAGGCTCTGGGGTTGTGCCCAAACGTTAAACTAATAATGTGCTAAACCTGCTGAAGATCAGGAATATTGCTTTGATCGACGATCTGACGATCGAATTCGGCAGTGGGCTAAATCTACTGACCGGTGAGACCGGGTCGGGAAAGTCGATAATCGTCGACAGCCTCGGAGCCCTAACGGGTGAACGGATATCCGGCGACATGATCAAACAGGGCGCGGATTCGGCCCGGATCGAGGGCCTGTTCACTATTACTGCCGATCTTGAATTACGGCGGTTATTTGCAGATAGCGGGGTCGAGTTCGAAGACAGCGATACCCTTGACCTAATTATACGCCGCGAGCTTTCGCTATCTGGAAAGAACCGCGTGTTTGTAAACGACCAACTTGTAACGCAGGGATTCCTTAAGCAGCTCGGCCCGAGACTCGCCGACATTCACGGTCAGGGTGAAAAGGCGGCCCTTTATGACGTCGATAGTCATATAGGACTGTTGGATGATTTCGCCGGTGTTGAAAATTCAAAGTCATCTGTAGCCGAGGCATTTGCGGCGTGGACCGCAACCAAGAGCGAACTTCTGTCTTTGGAGAAAGACGAATCCGAGAAGCTTCAACTTCTTGACATCCTTCGTTTTCAGATCGATGAGATCAGCCGGGCGGGAATGAGCGTTGGCGAGGACAACGAACTCGCGGACGAAAAGCGCCGCCTCAACAATGTCGAGAAATTGTCCGCGCTCAGCGGCGAGGCCTTTAAGCTCCTATATGACGACGAGAACTCATCGCTCGCAACGCTTGACCGTGCGACGAAGATAATTGCCGAGCTTGCCGAATATGACGCTAGATTTCGGGGGTTTGAAGAAGGGCTCGATGCCGCTCGTGCGGTCGCGGCAGAGCTTGGTTCGACCGCACGTGATTTTTCAGCATCGCTCGAATTCTCACCCGAACGCCTCGACGAGATAGAGAATCGTCTCGCAGAGATCACACGGCTAAAACGAAAATACGGCGAATCGATCGAGGCTGTGCTTGAGCACCTTCGTGTTTGTGAGGAACGTTTATCGAACATCGAAACTGCCGAGTTTCGTGAGGAAGAGCTGAAGAAAAAGCTGGCGGACCTTGAAAATAAATATCTCGCGGCTGCCGGCAAGCTGCACGACGAGCGGATGAAGGCCGCTGCGACGTTTGCTAAGCAGGTCGCGAACGATCTCAAAGCAGTGGCGCTCGAGAAAGCGATATTTGAGGTACGCGTCGAAAGAAGGGATACCTTTTCGGCGATCGGTTACGACCGGGTTGAGTTCTATTTCTCCGCGAATCCCGGCGAGCCGCCGCGTCCGCTTGCAAAGGTTGCCTCGGGCGGCGAGGCTTCGCGGCTGATGCTTATACTCAAGACAGCTTCGCACACGCATGAGATGGGCAAGAGTGCCGTCTTTGACGAGATCGATATCGGTATAGGCGGCCGTGTCGCCGAGGCTGTCGGCCGCAAGCTAAAAGATCTCGCCACGGTGCAGCAGGTCTTTTGCGTTACGCATCAGCCACAGATCGCTTCTCTTGCCGACCGCCACTTTGTCGTCGAGAAGGATATCACCGGCAAGACTACGGCGGTGAGCGTTCGTGAACTTGGCCCTGACCAACGCATCGACGAGATCGCCCGAATGCTCGCCGGCGAACACATCACAGATGCGGCCCGCGAGAATGCAAGATCAATGCTCGCTGGAGCGAAATGAATGGACCATAGATGTAGACCGACAGACACGGATCTAAGAAGGTTACGTTTTTAGTGCTTTCTTATCCGTGCCCGTCTATTTTCATCTCCGATTAAATTTCCTTTATGTCTCAAATCCTAGCCAACGTCATTCGCGGAGAGACTGTCGAGTCCGTGCATACAGGCCACATATACATCATCGACGGCGAGGGCCGCGAAGTCGCGTCGGTTGGCGATCCGTCGACGGTCACCTATTTTCGCTCGGCGTGCAAAGCGTTTCAGCTTATTCCGTGCATAACGAGCGGAGCGGTGGACTCGTTCGGCTTTGACGAGCGTGAGATCGCACTTGCTGCAGCTTCTCATTCAGGCGAGGTCGTCCATATTTCGATCGCGGCCAGAATGCTCGCCAAGATCGGCCTTACTGAGGATGATCTAAAATGCGGAGCGCATATGCCGTTCAGTGAGGCGGACGCTAAGCACATGACGCGCGCCGGTGAATCGCCGACGCAGCTGCATAACAACTGTTCCGGCAAGCACGCAGCAATGCTCGCGTTTGCAAAGCACATTGGTGCTGATATCGCGACATACGATCTGCCCGATAACCGCATTCAAAAACGAATATTGCGATGTGTCGCGGAATTTGCTGAAGTCACTGAGGACTCGATCGCTATCGGCGTCGATGGATGTGCTGCGCCGAATTTTGCGCTGCCTGTGTCGGCAATGGCGAAGAGTTTCATAAATCTGATCTCACCTTCGAAGTTCCCAGAGCCGACACAGAAAGCGTGCGCACGAATTGTCTCGGCCATGATGAAATACCCGGAACTCGTCGGCGGCAGCGAGCGTCTCGACACCAAAATAATGCAAGCAGCTCCGGGGCGAGTCATCTCAAAGGTCGGTGCCGACGGCGTCTGGCTATGCGGCGTACTACCCTGTGAACAATGGCCGAGCGGCCTCGGCATCGCACTAAAGATCGCCGACGGCGACGACTATCGGGGCCGTCCGGTAGTCGCGGTCGAGATGCTGCGACAACTCGGAGTTCTTACTGCTGACGACCTTACAGAAGTTTCGCCGATGCCTGTCAAGAATCGGCGAGGCGATATCGTGGGCCGGGTGGAGGCAGATGCTAATTTCCGGCGCCAAATCTCTTCTTAAATTCTTCCTTACCAAACGTTCGATCCAGCCACAAATTCGTCAGCTTCTCCTGAATGCTGTTCGCTTTCAAGCGGTCGTTGAGATTCTTGAAATCCACAAAATCGAGATGCTGGTCCTGGTTAAAGCATGAGAACACGAAAAATTCCTCGCCGGTGTGCGGGTTGACGTGCCGCTGCAGGCACTGGGCGCAGACCTCTTTCATCATGCATTGCATGGGCGAATTGATCGAGCCGATCGCGACGTGGTTGTCCTTGAGATATGGCTTGAGTGAGGTGTGGCGTGCCTCGCGGACGCCGTTCATCATACGGTCCGAGCCGATCGCGATGATGCGGTTGACGCTGTTGGTCTCGACCGTTTTGGTGCCAAGTTTGCCCTCAGCGTAGGCGATCATTGCCTGGACGATGTTGCCGCGAAAATGAGCGTCCTGAGGGCGATCCGGCACGATCTCGGTTCCCCAGTCGGTCGCCCAGATCACCTGGTCGGTCGCGTTCTCGATCTCCTCGCGTTTGAAGAGATCATCGCCGTTCTTGTATCCCGCGAAGTAGATCACCTTGTTATTCTTAGCTCGTAAGGCTCGTGCGATCGAGAACAGCACGGCGTTACCGAGGCCGCCGCCGGCGAGCAGGACGTTCTCGTTTTCAGGGATCTCGGTCGGCGTTCCGGTCGGGCCCATCACAAGGACTTCCTCGCCTTCTTTGAGGAGTGAGCACAGCCGCGACGATGTTCCCATTTCGAGGACGATTATCGAAAGCAGTCCCTTTTCCTCATCGACCCACGCACCGGTAAGGGCAAGCCCCTCCATCAGCAGACGTGTGCCGTCTACGACGGGAGCCGATGTCTCGAAATTCTGCAGCCGATAGAATTGCCCGGGCTCGAATTTGCGTGCCTGCAGCGGTGCCTTGACGATGACATCGACGATGGTCGGCGTCAGGCGATCGACCTTTACGACGTAGGCGCGAAGCTGTTCGTCGAGCGTCTCCTCGAGTCTGTCGAAGACAGCGTCCTTGTCCCATTGCGGGAGCGACCCTCGCTCCGCCAGTTCGTCAGCGAAGATCTCAACGACCTTTTCATACCCGTGCTTTGCCGATGCCATTGCCTTGACGACGTTGCCGGCATACTGCGGATGATTGTCGCCGTAGTACGAGATGAACTTGCCGTCATGCTCGTATGAGGTAAAGAACCCGGTCTCGCCTTTCTGAACCTCGACCGCATGGAGCTTGCCGTCGCCGCTTCGCTCGATCTTGTGCGGCTGAAAGAACTGCCGCCACTCGTCCATCTTGAAAGTGCCCGGCTTTTCTTTTTCGTAAATGACATTTGGGCTCGTGCCCGCGGCGACGCAGACCGTGTGAGTGGGAAATTCATGTATCTCGCCCGTCTTGTCAAATTTGCCTGTCTCGGCCATGTACTCTAGCCGCTCGAATTTGATCGCACTTACCGCGCCAAACTCGTTCGGTACCGCCTCGGTCGGCGTCATACACTCGACGATATCGATGCCTTCCTCGAGGGCTTTCTGGACCTCTTCGTGATTGAGCCGATACGCCGGCGAATCCTGCAGGCGTTTGCGATAAATAAGCGAAACGCCGCCCCAACCGCGTACGAGCGGAACGAGGTTCGGTTCCTCGCCGGCAGCGGCGGCCCGGGCACGCTCCTCGCGGATCTGTCGAGCGTGATCGAGAAACTCCGGCAGCACCATCAGCTCCTCGGGATCGAATGCTTTCTTAACCTGCTCCTCGCCAAACTCGGCGACCACCTGCTCGTACTTGTGCAGCATCTTCTCCACCTGCACGGGATAGTAGGCAAAAAGCTCGGTCGCGGTATCGATTCCGGTCAGGCCGCCGCCGATAACGACCGCAGGCAGGCGTACCTGCAGATTCGAGAGAGTATCTTTCTTGAATGCACCGGTAAGCTGCAACGCCATCAGGAAATCGGAAGCCTGACGGATGCCGCGAATGAGGTTGTTTTTCATCGGCACGATCGTCGGGCGGCCGGCACCGGTGGCGATCGCGATGTGGTCAAAGCCGAAATCCCACGCGTCTTCGATCGTCAGCGTGCCGCCGAAGCGAACGCCGCCGTACGCACGGAACCGCTTGCGCCGTGAGAGCATGAGCTGCACCATCGTCAGGAAGTTCTTGTCCCAGCGGACAGTAATGCCGTATTCCGAAACACCGCCAAAGCCCGATAGAATACGTTCGTCGAGTTGCTCTGTGATCTCGCTGAGATCTTTGATCGGTTTAGGGCAAGACACGGTTTGCGAACAGCTGTCAGCTGTCAGCTGTGAGCTGTCAGCTGGCCGGGCACGTCTTCCGGTCCACTCGGACGGCAATGGTTCGATCTTCAGGCCGTCGATGCCGATAACGCCGAAGCCTTCGTTAAGCAGATAGTGTGAGAGGGTGTAGCCGGCGGGCCCGAGGCCGACGACCATTACATTTTTGCCGTTGTACGGCAGCGGATACGGCCGCTTTGCGTTGAGCGGGTTCCAACGCGTCAAAAGGCTGTAGATCTCAAAACCGTACGGCAGATTTAGAACGTCTGTCAGCGACGCGGTCTCTGCCAGCGGTATGTTGACGGGCTCCTGCTTCTGAAAGATGCAGCCCTTCATACAGTCGTTGCAGATGCGGTGGCCGGTTCCGGCACACATCGGGTTGTCGATCGTTATCAGGGCCAGCGAGCCGATCGCGTCGCCCTGCTTCTTGAGCATATGCCTCTCAGAGATGCGTTCGTCCAGCGGGCAGCCCTCGGTCTTGATGCCGAGCGGATTACGCTTTGGCGTGCCGTCCGGTTCGCGAAGGCCTGTCCGACACGCGTCCTTTTCACGCTCGTGGCAGATCATGCAGTAGTCGATCTCGTAGAGTGCGTCGCGCATCGTGCCGCGGTCGTCGGTCAGCTTAAACCCGTCTCGCTTTCGTAAAATATCCTCGCCGCCCCGCATTATGTTGTGCAGCTTTGGCTCGGGGTGAATGAGGTGGACCAGATTCATATAGTCGAGAGCGTGCGGCACCTTGAACGAGTGCCATTTCTTCGACTTGGCGGCGAATGCTGCGGCCGACCATGCCTCGACGACCTTGAGTGCGGCTTTAACGGCCAGCAGATCGCCGGTCGCTTCCTCCTCGAGGATATTGGCCGAGAATTGTCTGCCAAATTCCTCGTCTTTGAGCAGGTCGTAGGCCTTTTGAACGCAGGCTACAGTGTCATGAACCCCCGGAGCGATCTCGTCCGTCTCCTTGGCGAGAGCCTCCTCGGCATCGAGCAGGCGGCATGTCATCTCGGCGATCGACAGTTCTTCGTCACGAACCAAAGTCTCGTCAAATCCTTTGTTGCGAAGCTGGGTGACGGCGAGCCAGAGCTTACCCTCGTGAAGCTCGGCGAGCTGCTCGGGCTTG
>CAYSMU010000018.1:8544-15402 GCA_964432145.1 uncultured Chloracidobacterium sp. | reverse complement strand
GTGCACCGCTCGCCCGGACGAACATCGTCGCGGTCGTCCCGCCGTGGAGATTAAACGCAACATCATATTTTCGACGTCGCAGCTCAAGGGCGGTCTGCATTCGCGAGAGATAGCTCTTTCCTACGCTGATAACCTCATCGACCGCGTCAAAACCGTCCAGAACGGGCGCGACCCAATCTTCCAGCAGGATGTCGATCTTAGAATCGGGAAGGAACTTTCTTAGGGCGATCAGCGAGGGCGTTGAAAGGACGGTGTCACCGATCGAGCGAAGCTTGACGACGAGAACGCGGTTTACTCTCGGCCAGTCGATCGGATCTTGGTTCCGGGTTTTCGGTCTTTGGTCTTCGGAACTCATTTTATGTCACGCGTCCTGCCTGACCACCGGCCACTGACCACTATTTTTCTACGGTAGCTTCCTCGACCAGCATCACTGGGATGTCCTCGCGGATCGGGTAAACCAATGAGCACTCAGCGTTTACGCACTTAAGGCGGGTCTGTTCGTCGTTGATCTCGAGTTTGGATTTACACTGCGGACATCGAAGGATATTTAGAAGTTCGGGACTAACGGCCATAATCAACAATCTTAAAGTAAAAAGTACAAAGTAAAAAGGCAAAACTTAGAAAGCTCGCGTGAAACTCTCTTTATTTGCCTTTCTACTTTGCCTTTTAACCCTGGCTAGGCGGCTTCGGTCTTTGTGCCACACTCGGGACAGAATTTTGCTCCGGCCGCCAGTTCAAACTGACAGTTAGAACACTTCGCCTTTTCCTGCGTAGAGCCGCACTCAGAACAGAATTTAGCCCCTTCGCGAAGGTTGGCACCGCATTTTACGCACGGCACCTGAGCGATCTCCATCTTACCGCCGCAATCGGCGCAGAATTTGGCTCCGGCAGCATTTGCCTTACCGCATGACGGGCAAGGTGTAATTGCAGCGGCAGCAGCTCCGCCGCCTTGCTGCTGGCCGCCAAAGGCATTGGCCATTTGATTGCCCATGGCAAACCCGGCACCAAGGCCGGCCCCGAGCCCGGCACCGCCACCTTCATTTTGAGCAGCGTCGCGAAGGGCATCGGCGGCCTGAAATTTCATATACTGATCGACATTTCCGATGGCTCCCATCGCGGCACGTTTGTTGATAGCCTCCTGAACCGCCTCGGGGACGCTGACGTTTTCAACATAGAACTTTGTAACCTCAAGTCCGTAGCTGCCAAAATCGCCATTGATCACACCGCGTATCCGTTCGCCCATCTCCTTGTACTGAGACGCAAGATCGAGCGCGGGTATCTTCAATTCGCCGAGGGCATCGGAAAATTCGGTGACGATCGCGCGCTTTAGCTGGCCTTCGATATCTTCCGTGGTGAAATGAGCGTTTGTGCCGGCGATCTCCCTGATAAATCCTGCCGGGTCGGCGACACGCAGGCTATAGGCCCCAAATGCGCGAAGCTGAACGATACCAAAATCGGCGTCGCGAAGCATGATCGGGTTCGAGGTGCCCCATTTCATCTCAGTAAATTGTTTTGTGTTAACAAAATAGACTTCGGATTTGAACGGCGAGTTAAACCCAAATTTCCAAGCGCCCAGTTTGGAGAGGATAGGTGTGTTGCCGCCATCGATCGTGTACTTTCCGGGCGTAAATACGTCCGCAACCTGACCTTCGAACACAAAAACGGCCGCCTGCGATTCGCGCACGATCAACTGCGCGCCATTCTTGATCTCCTGCCCGGCCACCGGAAAGCGATAAACCATCGTATCACCGGTGTTGTCCAGCCATTCGATGACCTCGATGAATTGGTTTAGTGCTTCCTGTTTTATCTTGTCGATAATGCTCATTAAATAGATCTCCTTGGGTATAGTGCTTAACGATAAAATATGACACAAAGTTGCCGGAATTGGAAGTTTTTCATAACGGTCGGTTCTCCGCCGGCAGAGCTTCGGTTTCGAGACGCGGACGTCCAATGAGCCAAAGGAAAGCGGTCATCGCCGCGCCGCCGCTGATATCCAGGAGAACGTCCCAGACAGAACTCGTTCGGGAAGCAATAAAGCTCTGGTTGAACTCATCGAGTGTAGCGATCAAGGCGACGAGAATAATAGGCAGTAAATACCGCCAAGGAGCAAGGGAGATGGTTGCCGAGCACATTCGGACCGCAAGAAACGCGAGTATCGCGTATTCGGTAAAGTGAGCGGTCTTTCGCACGTAGGCGTGAACGATCTGACGGTTCGCCTCCGCCATTTCAGGGAAAAAGAAATTGATGAGCGGGCCGATAATCCGCGACGTTTCGGTCATCGCCCCCTGAGGGCTCGAAAAGAAGAAGATGACGCCGATCCAAACAAATACAGGCGCGAACGTCCAGAAACGCCCGCGCCATCGGTCAACCGCAATTTCTTGCGCCATCAGTTAGGCAGATTGCCAACCGCAAAGTTCATTCCGCCGCCAACGACCATTATTATCCAGCCGGCGATCACGAGAAGTAGCGGGATCATTCCCTGTTTCTTGAGCACGAAGAAGATAATGCCGCCGAGCGGCTGGCAAAAGAAATTTACGAGCCCCCAAATCACCTTGTCCTTGGTGTCGGCTCCCGTTTGAATAGCGGTAACAACGAGCCAAATCGTTCCAACGAGTACCAATACCCAGCCTAGAATCCCTAACATGGAGTTCCTCCTGAAGAATTTAGATTTTGCTTCGGAAAGCTGAAAAGCAGGGAAAGCATATACCAACTAAGCCCTAAGTTCAAAGTTCCAAGTCCAAAGTTCAGTTGCGAGCCGAACCTCAAACCTGGAACTTATTGGATATACCTGTCTTTTTTGTTACGCCGCCGCGGCTCCGCTTACCACCTCGATGATCTCCTTAGTGATGGCAGCCTGACGAATGCGGTTCATGTTCAGAGTAAGAGTATCGATCAGTTCGCCCGCGTTCTTCGAAGCGGAATCCATCGCTGTCATGCGCGAGCCCTGCTCCGACGCGACCGACTCGAGCATTCCCCGGTAGATCTGTATCTCGACCTGCTTGGGAAGCAATCGGCCAAAGATCTCGGCGGCCGGTTGTTCATAGATGTACTCTGCCTCGGAACCGGTTGATTCCTCGCCAGCAACTGTTTTTGGGATCGGGAGCAATTGCTGGATGACAGGCTTTTGTGAAAGGACGGTTTTGAATTCGGTGAAGACTACAAAGACCTTGTCGATCGTCGTGTCCTCGGTAAATGTGTTGATCAGCTTATGGGCGATCTCGACGGCGTCGGCATGGACGACCTGTCCCGAACCGGTGAGTCCAATGTACTCGTCCACAAGCTCGATCTCGCGCCGCTTGAAAAAGTCACGGCCCTTTCGGCCAACCGCCACCATCGACGCCTGTTTATCAGCATTTTGCTTAAGAAACGCCTGAGTGGCCTTAATGACATTAGCGTTGAATGCACCAGCCAATCCTTTGTCCGCGCTGATGAGAACGATCAAATACTTGCTGTCACCGCGCTCATCAAGCAGAGGATGAGAGAATTCGCCGGCTACCTTCGAACTCAGATCGCCCAGCACCTCGTTCATCTTTCCGGCGAAAGGACGCGATGCGGTAACGCGATCTTGCGCACGCTTCAGCTTTGCCGCGGCGACCATCTTCATCGCCTTAGTGATCTGCTGTGTATTCTTGACCGACTTGATGCGCCGGCGCATGTCTAAGAGACTTGCCATAATTCAGTGACAAGTGACAGGTGACGGGCGACAGGCAAAAACGAACCTGTCACGGTTTACCTCTCACTGTTTATGCCGCGGCGGTTGCCGCCGTTTCCCAACGAGTAGCCTTAAAATCCTCGACCGCTTCTTTCATTTGGGCCTTGAGTTCATCATCGATGGTTCGCTTGTCGCGCAATGTGTTCAGGACACCCGGGTGCGAACTCTTGGCGAAGGTCGTCAACTCTTCTTCAAACCGTTTAAGGTCCTCGACCGCGACATCATCCGCCAGACCGTTAGTGACGGTCCATATGATGAATACCTGCTCCTCGACTTCCATAGGAACGTATTGCGGCTGCTTCAGGATCTCGGTCAGGCGTTTGCCCCGCTCGAGTTGGTCCTGAGTCGATTTGTCGAGGTCCGAGCCGAACTGTGCAAAAGCGGCAAGCTCGCGATACTGTGCGAGATCGATACGCAGTGTGCCCGCGACCTGCTTCATTGCCTTGATCTGGGCGCTGCCGCCCACGCGGGAAACCGAGTTGCCGACGTTGATGGCGGGACGCACACCCGAGTTGAAGAGATCGCTCTCAAGGAATATCTGACCGTCAGTAATTGAAATAACGTTCGTCGGAATATATGCCGAAATATCGCCCGCCTGCGTCTCGATGATAGGGAGCGATGTGAGCGAACCGCCGCCTCTGGCATCCGACATCTTAGCCGCACGTTCGAGCAGGCGTGAGTGTAAGTAAAATACGTCGCCCGGATAAGCCTCACGGCCCGGCGGACGGCGAAGAAGGAGCGAGATCTCGCGATAAGCAGCGGCCTGCTTTGACAGATCGTCGTAGATCGTCAATGCGTGGCGGCCGTTGTCGCGAAAGTATTCACCCATCGCGCATCCGGCGTAAGGAGCCAAAAACTGCATCGCCGCGGGGTCCGAGGCCGAAGCATTGACGATGATCGTATACTCCATCGCGCCAAATTCCTCGAGCTTTTGGCGAACCTGTGCAACGGTCGAGGCCTTCTGGCCGATGGCGACATAAACGCAGATCACGTCCTTGCCTTTCTGATTGATGATCGTGTCGATCGCGACAGCCGTTTTTCCGGTCTGACGGTCGCCAATGATCAACTCACGCTGGCCGCGGCCGATCGGGACCATCGAGTCGATAGCTTTCAAACCCGTCTGCAGCGGTTCTTTCACCGGCTGACGGTCGATAATGCCGGGCGCGATCCGCTCGACCGGAAAATATGTGTCCGTTACTATGTCGCCGGCTTCGTCGATCGGATTACCAAGTGCGTCGACCACGCGGCCGATCATCGCGTCACCCACCGGAACGCTCATGATGCGCTTTGTACGTTTTGCCTCATCGCCCTCTTTGATCTTCTGAAAATCACCAAAGAGCACGCATCCGACCTTGTCTTCTTCAAGATTGAGTGCGAGGCCGCGAACGCCATGAGGGAATTCGAGCAGCTCGCCCGCCATGACCTTTTCAAGGCCATAGATCTCGGCGATACCGTCGCCTACCTTGATGACTGTACCGACCTCATTGACGGTCATGCTGGCGTCAAAATTCTCGATCTGTGCACGAATGATCTCGTTGATCTCGTTAGCTTTAATTGCTTCCATGTTCTTTAACCGTTAACCAATTGTTCTTTAAGAGTATCTAATTTCGATCTTACGGAGCCGTCGTAAACGGTCGAACCGATACGTGCTACGACACCGCCGATAATATCCTCATTAATCCCGTAATTTACATGAACCTGTTTGCCCGTCAATTGAGCCAGGGTCTTTTCAAACTCAGTCCGCTCGTCGGCCGGAAGCTCGCGTGCCGAGGTAACCTCGGCCGAAACGACCCCACTTCGTTCCTCGAGCACCGATGCGAATTTCTCGTTGATATGCTGCAGCTCTGCGACCCGGCCATTTTTCAGAAGGACCTTAAGGAAGTTCGCAGTGGTCTTTGTCGGCTTCGCCTTCGAGATCAGGCCGTCGAGAACCCGCTCTTTGTTGATATGGGCGATGGATGGATTTGTGAATACAGCCTGCAGGTCATTGCTCTGGGCGAAAAGATCGCCGAGGGCTGACAGCTCGGCCTTTACCGTTTCTGCTTCGCCGCTGCGCAGGACCACATCCGCCAAGGCTATCGAATATCTTCGGGCTATCGTCTCGTTGCTCATATTAGTTCAGCCCTCCGATCTCACTAATGCTGGCTTTTACAAGGCGGGCATCGGCGTTGCCGTCGATCTGCGCACGAAGCTTGGCTTCGGCAATGCGAATGCTCTCTTCGGCCGAGAAGCGGCGAAGCTCAGCCCGCGATTGATTCGCAATTCGGGCGATCTCAGCATCCGCCTGGCTCCGCAGGCGTTTTACGTCAGCCTCGGTTTGCTCTGCGAGACGGTCTTTCTCGAACGCCGCTTCTGCCTTTGCCTTTCGTAAGACATCTTCTTTTTCTGTTTCTAGTTGGGCAAGTTTTGCTTCGGCGGTGGTCAGCTTTGCCAGTGCCGCCTGCTTTTCCTGTTCTGCCTTGATAAGTTCAGCCCTTATCTGTTCGCGTTTGGCCTTAAAGGCTTCACCGAGAGGTTTCTTTAAGAGATACACGAGCAGGCCGACGAAGATAGCCAGATTGACAAATTTCCAAAGCTCAAAGCCGGGAATATTGAACCACTCGTTGTAAAATTGCGTAAATCCGCCGCCGCCCGAGCCGGCCAGCAACATAATAGAACTTGTCAGGGATGCAAACATATTTGCGGTTGTCGGTTGGCTTAGCCCTTCAGAATATGAGCTGCGATCGAATCGGCGATCTTTTCTGCCTCAATTCCGATTGTAGAGCGTGCCTCGGCGGCCTGTTTCTCAAGGACCGCCTTTTCCTTCTCAAATTTTTTGGCCGTTTCGGCTTTTGCTTCGGCTATCTTCTTTTCACGTTCAGCGGTCGCTTCTCTCTGCTCCTTTTCGATCAGCTCGTAACCCTTCGAACGTGTGTCGAGCATTTCACGGCTGTAACGCGACTCTTTTTCGCTGACCTCTTTAAGCAAAGCGTCCGCCTCGCTGGCGAAAACGACCGCACGCTTCCTCAAAGCCACCACCAAACCTGATGCAGCAGTTACGCCGTAAGAATTCTCAAGGTCGAGCAGCGAAACGCGCATAACGGACTGCGGGCCGAGCCGCCAATCCTTGTCCAGCACCAGGACGCGCTCGAGCAGGGCGGGTTTCT
>CAYSMU010000018.1:0-8534 GCA_964432145.1 uncultured Chloracidobacterium sp. | reverse complement strand
GTCCGCCTCGCTGGAATGCCCGCCTTTGTTCTTCTCACGCGATTCGATGATCTTGTTGATGGGGCGATACAGGGTTCGGTTTAACACCCAGATCATCGTCAGGATCAGAGCGACATGGATAAAGAGCGTGCCGTCAGGAAAGAGCTGAATTGTATCGGCAAAGGCCAGCAGATGCATATTCTTTGGTTTACCGCTATCACGGTGAAAACAGAGCGAAAAGCGCCCAAGTTCTCAAAAGATACAAGAGTATCACGCGCCTATTTTTAGGGTCAAGGACGCGCCGGCGGCTATGTCAATTGACTATGTCGCCGGAGTAATATGCTAAAGTTCGGTTGTCGATCCGCGTATGAAAAAGGCAGTTGAGAAAGGAAAGGCTCCTCGAAACCGAACTATCGATCTTGAGCCGGCACAGGCGGCTCTACTTCGTGCAAGGCTGACCCGCGGCGACCGACTGACCGAGTCGGAAACCGCTCGCGACCTTCTGATCCATAGTGACGCGTTCGAGACCCTTCGAAAACTTCCCGGCGGACGGTTTGACCTGTTGTTTGCCGACCCGCCTTACAACCTGAACAAGAAGTTTGGTTCAGCCCGATTTAAGCGCTCAGACGACGAAAAATACGAGGCATGGTTGGATTCGTGGCTAACGCTTTGCGTGCCGCTGCTCAAGCCCACCGCAAGCGTTTACATCTGCGGCGATTGGCGGTCGTCGGCAGCGATCCAACGTGTCGGGTCACGTTACTTTCAGCTTCAAAACCGCATAACTTGGGAACGCGAGAAAGGCCGCGGAGCAAAGGCGAACTGGAAGAATACCGCTGAGGACATTTGGTTCTTTAGTGTCTCGAACGAATTCACCTTTAATCTCAATGCGGTTAAGCACCGTCGCCGCGTAAGGGCACCTTATCGCGAAAACGGGAAACCTAAGGATTGGGATGAGACCGCTAACGGCAACTACCGCGACACGCATCCGTCGAATATTTGGACCGACATCACGGTTCCCTTTTGGTCGATGCCAGAGAACACCGATCACCCGACGCAAAAACCCGAGAAACTGCTTGCGAAGATCATTCTCGCCAGTACAAACCCGGGCGATCTGATCCTCGATCCTTTTGCGGGTAGCGGAACGGCCGCCGTTGTCGCAAAAAAACTAGGCCGGCACTTCGTTGCGATAGAGTCCGACGAGGATCATTGCCTACTGTCAGCAAAGCGGTTGGAAATGGCGGACAGTGACCGTTCGATCCAGGGTTTCGCTGAAGGTGTTTTTTGGGAGCGAAATTCGGGACGTTAGACCAACTCATGTATTGTATCGTGGTGAGGTCTGTGGTGAAATCTTGTGCATGAAGATAGCGACGTGGAACGTAAACTCGATAAACGTCCGCATGCCGCAGCTGCTCGGTTGGCTGGCGGCTGCCCAACCCGATATTGTTTGCCTCCAGGAAATAAAGACGGTTGACGACGGTTTTCCGGCCGTCGAGCTGAAAACCGCGGGATACGATGCGGCTTTCATTGGTGAGAAATCCTACAACGGCGTGGCCATCCTCTCGAAATACCCGATCGAAAGTGTTCAGAGGAATTTCCCTGATGACCGGGACGACTCGCCAAAGCGATTGATCGCCGCGACGATCAACGGGATTCGCATCGTTAATACGTACATACCTAACGGCACTGAGCTAGGGTCTGACAAATTTGGATTTAAGCTGGATTGGCTCCTTCGGCTCCGCCGTTTTTTCGACGAAACGTGCGGCGAAAACGACGATGTCCTGCTCTGCGGCGACTTTAATGTGGCTCCAACGGAGCTCGATGTTTGGGACCCGATCGGGTATGCGGGCAAGCTCCATTTTTCCAGGCCCGAGCGGGCCGCCATCGAATATGTAAGGCAGTGGGGCTTCGTTGACGTATTTCGAAAGATGAACGGCAATGTTCAGGAATTCTCGTGGTGGGATTATAGGGCCGGGGCATGGCAGCGAAATCAGGGGCTTCGGATCGACCACATCTGGACCTCGCCGTCACTTGCCAATAGCTGTACTGGCTGTCATGTTGACCGATCAACACGATCGCTTGAAAGGCCCTCCGACCATGCTCCCGTTGTTGCCGAATTTCAGATCTAGATAGTGAATATACCGAAAAGTTTAAGGAGTATTATGATCAATTCGCCGAGATCTATTGGAAGATGCCTCGTTGTTGCGGTATGCCTGGTGTTTGCCGGAAATGCCCTGCCTCAGCAAAAGCCGTGTGCGACCGCATCAAGATTTGGCCCGGACGATCAGATCGGTAACGTCAATTATATTACGCCGGAAAAAACGCTCGCCGCTACTAAACTCATCACCACGGGCAAGGCATACCGCCTCGGCATGGAAACGAACAAGGAAACGCCCGCTTACGGAACACGCTCCTTTGGGATAATCGTGTTGCAGCCCGGACAAGCCGGCGGCACAAGCCTGGGTCCGACCAAGACGACCTACAACGACGACATCATCAATGGCTGGGCAGGCGTCGGTTCGCAGATCGACGGCCTGGGCCACGTTGGGATCGACAATCTTTACTTCAACTGCAACAAAGCCGCCGATTTTGCTATGCCTGACGGTCTTAAAAAACTCGGTGTTGAAAACGTGCCTGCAATTGCTACACGCGGCGTCTTGCTCGATATGGCCGGCTATTTTAATACCGATATCGTAAGGGAAGGCACAGCGTTCAAAAGGGCCGAGATCGATGGTGCGATGAAACGACAGGGAATCAAGGAGATAGGTAAAGGTGACGTAGTTCTTTTCTACACAGGGTGGGCCAAATTGCTGGGTAAGGATAACAAGCGATGGGTCTCTGCCGGTCCGGGCCCGGGACGTGATGGAGCGAGATACCTTGCTTCATTGGGAGTAGCGGCCGTCGGCACGGACACGCCGAACCTCGAAGCGTTACCCTTTGAGAAGGATGCCGGGATCTACGAGGTACATCAGATCCTTATCGCTCTTAACGGCATTCACTTGCTCGAAAATATGAATACCGAAGAAATGGTCAAGGATAAGGCGTGGGAGTTCCTCTTCACACTTGGCCCGTCACGCATCACAGGTGCGGTGCAAGCGATAATTAACCCGATCGCGATCAAGTAAAATGAAAAGAGTCTTACTTCTTTCCGTGCTTTGCCTTTCGGCATGGAGTTCGGTCCCCGGTCAATCACCGCAAGAGATCCTTAACGCCCCAAGGGTCAGGCACGCACTGGACTTTCTAAAAACTGTTGAACCCGAGACCGTATCGGAGCAGATCAGGACAGCCGAGATACCATCACCTCCATTCAAGGAGCAGGAACGCGCGCGGTACTACAAACAGCGGTTCACGGAACTGGGGTTGAAGAATGTCCGCATCGACGGCATCGGCAACGTTATAGGCGAGCGTCCCGGTTCGGACCCGTCGGCAACGCTCGCCGTCGCAGCACATCTCGACAGTGTGTTCCCTGAGGGCACGGACGTAAAGGTCAGGCGTGAGGGACAGTTGCTGATCGGCCCCGGGATCGGTGACGATGCTCGCGGATTAGCGGTAATGCTCGCGGTTATCCGAGCACTAAATGAAGCTTCGATCGAAACGAGGAGTACGATAGTCTTCGTCGCGGACGTTGGCGAGGAAGGGCTGGGAAATCTGCGCGGCATCGGCCACCTGGTGAACGAGGAAATGAAGGGTAAGATAACGCACTTCATCGGCCTCGACGCGGGCGGATTCGACATCGTCAACCGCGAGATCGGCAGCAACCGTTACCGCGTTACTTTTCGCGGCCCCGGCGGCCACAGCTATCAGGAATTCGGCAGGCCGAGTGCGATCCACGCTCTCGGCCGCGCGATCGAAAAGATCTCGCGGATCAAGGTTTCGGCCGATCCGCGAACGACCTATAACGTCGGCCGCGTCGAAGGCGGGACGACTGTGAACTCGATCGCCCAGACCGCGTCGATGGAGGTCGATCTTCGATCTGTCAGTGCCGAGGAATTGGCGAAGGTTGATGCAAGCTTTAAGCAGGCCGTTCAGACATCCCTTGCGGAAGAAAACGCCGCGCGGCCCGATGCGGCAAGATTGACCGTCGAATTTCAGTTGATCGGGGAGCGTCCGGTTAGCCGCCAGGCTCCCGACGCAGCGATCATAAAGACGATACTTGCAGCGGACAAGGCACTTGGCATTCCATCCAACCTGACATCAAGCAGTACTGACTCCGGAATGCCGCTTAGATACGGAATACCGTCTGTAACGATCGGCGGCGGCGGCATCTGGCGAGGTGCTCATTCGCTCGGCGAGAGTTTCGACATGACCGACAGCTATCGCGGTACGCAACGCGTGCTCGCGGCGATCTTGTCTATCGCGGGAATGAAATAGTCTCGATCATTTTTGTAACGTCACTCCTTAGTGCCGATGCGAATCGTCCATTCCACAAGATTTGTCAGGGCCTTTTGAATAATACTTCGCGTTTTCTCGTCCGTCAGTTCGCCTTCGCTGTCGAATTTCTCGGCGGCATTTCCGATCATCACTTCCGGCTTGTTAATTGGAAACATATTCAGGAAGACCATGATCTGCCGAAGGTGATATTGTGCTCTCGCGGTTCCGAGAATACCGCTCGAGGCACCCATGATCGCCGCGGGTTTTCCTTCCCAGGAGTTGTCGCCATAAGGACGGGACGCCCAGTCAATGGCATTTTTGAGAACGCCCGGCACTGAATAGTTATATTCCGGCGTAACGAATAGAACCGCATCAGCGTCCCTGAGCTTTTGTTTGAGATCGGCCACTTTGGAAGGAATTTGGTGATCCTCATCCTGGTTGAAGACAGGTATCCCGTTCAGGTCAAAGATCTCGACCTCGGCCCCCTCAGGCACCAGCCCAGCCGCTGCTCGGAGAGTCGCTCTATTATATGAGTCACGTCGAAGACTGCCTGCGATACCAAGAATTTTAATAGTTTTTTTCATTATCCCCGTCCCTTGTTGATCTATTGAGTGAAACGACTCTATTAGCTTAATACGCGCCTAACGAAACAACCGAGTGATCTATTTACCGACGAGAGATTGCATCCCGAGCAATTTGGTGTTACAAATCCCTTTCGCACCTTATTTTTGAATATCAACTTTGCTCTTGGCAACCATAGGGAACAGCATCGCCCGGCCCGCGTCCAGCATACGTGTGCCCGGCGTATGCGTGTTTACGAGCTGCCGGGAAATTAATTTCAGATCAACAAGAACTTCAGGAGGATTAGTTTTAATGAAAGTGATCGCGATTCGCGTTTTGATTGCGAGCATCTGCCTTTCGATGGGCTCGCTCGTCTTACATGCTCAGGATGACCCGCCCCCGACCCCGGGCGCTCAGCGTCCGGGCGGCGCGCCGGGGGCAGCCTCTCAGGATCCTCAGCCCTACGATAAGGTAATAACCAAAGACGCCAAAACAAAGGATGGCGTTTTTAAGGTTCATCAGATCAAGGATAAATTCTTCTACGAGATACCTAAGGCGGAGTTGGACAAGGAGTTTCTTCTGGTGACCCAGATCGCCAAGACGACGCTCGGCGTCGGTTATGGCGGCCAGGCACTCGGGCGACGCGTCGTACGTTGGGAGAGGAATGAGAATCGTGTTTTCCTCCGCAATGTGAACTTCAGCATCGTTGCCGATCCGCGGCTCCCGATCGCCGAGGCTGTCCAGAACTCGAACAACGATTCGATCATTATGGCGTTTCCCGTCGCGGCATTTGGGCCAAATGATTCTGTCGTTATCGACGTTACGCGGCTTTTCAACACAGATGTTTTCGAGCTTAGTGCCCGTCAGCGTCTGAGCGCGACGGCTCTTGACGCGGCCCGTTCGTATATCGAGCGTATTTCCACGTTTCCGACTAATATCGAGGCCCGCTCATCCATGACATACACTCGAGCAGCAACTCCGGCCGGTGCCGGTGGCGGCGGCCCGGGCGGCGGTGCTGCGGCGGGCGGAATGCCTCCGGGAAGCGCAACGGTCGTACTTCACCACAGTATGGTCAAGCTCCCGGCGAATCCGATGATGCCCCGTCTCTTTGACGACCGTGTCGGCTATTTTTCGGTGACGAACATGGATTTCGGGCGACCTGAACATCGCGCTCAGGAGCGCCGTTTCATTACGCGTTGGCGCCTCGAGAAGAAAGATCCCAATGCCGAGATCTCCGAGCCGGTGAAACCGATCGTTTATTACGTCGACCGTGCCACGCCGGCCTGGCTCGTGCCATATACGATCAAAGGCGTCGAAGCATGGCAGCGAGCATTTGAGGCCGCCGGTTTCAAGAATGCCATCATTGCCAAGATCCAGCCTTCTAAGGCCGAGGACCCGAATTTTGATCCGGAGGACGCCCGGTATTCGGTCATTCGCTGGCTGCCTTCGACCATTGAGAATGCCTCAGGCCCGCACATCAACGATCCGCGGACGGGCGAGATCCTGGAATCGGATATTCAGATGTATCACAACATCATGAACCTCCAGCGTTCCTGGTATTTCACCCAGGTTGGCCATCTCGACAGCCGTGCGCAGAGGTTCCCGATGCCGGACGACCTGATGGGACGCCTTGTCGAGTATGTAGTTGCTCACGAGGTCGGCCACACGCTTGGCTTCCAGCACAACATGAAAGCAAGTTCGACCTATCCTCAGGACAAGGTCCGCGACAAGGAATGGATAAGGACGATGGGCCACACGCCGACCTTGATGGACTACTCGCGTTTTAACTACGTGGCTCAGCCCGAGGACGGCATTCCACTCGAAGACCTCATTCCGAACATCGGCCCGTACGACAAATGGGCTACGATGTGGGGTTACAAACCGATCCCGAACGCAAAATCGCCCGATGCCGAACGTACGACTCTGAACGATTGGGCAAAGGCGCAGGATGCGACGCCGTGGCTGCGTTTCTCGACAGACGGCTCGGCCGGAAGCGATCCGGGTGAACTTACAGAAGCAGTGGGTGACGCTGATGCAGTCAAGTCGAGCACACTCGGGCTCAAAAACCTTCAGCGTGTCGCAAAGCTCATCGCTCCCGCAACGACGACCCAACCGGGCGATCCGTACGACGACATGGCCGAGATCTACGGCCGTGTGCTCGGCCAATGGACGCTTGAGATGAATCATGTCGCGGCGATCGTCGGCGGATACAACACGCAGCAAAAACACATCGGCCAGAACGGCGTCAGGTTCACTCTCCTGCCAAAGGCTCGTCAGACCGAGGCTGTAAAATTCCTCAGTGACAACGCCTTTGCAAGTCCGACGTGGCAGATCGACAAGGACATACTGCGTAAGATCGAGCCGATCGGTGCACTTAATCGCATCAGAAACGCACAGAACAGCGTGCTGAACAACCTGCTTTCGAGTTCGCGTTTTGCACGGCTTGTAGAGCAGAGTGCCCTCGACGGAGATGCGGCTTACCAACCTGCCGATTTTCTCGCTGATGTCCGCAGCGGCGTCTGGAGTGAGCTGAGTTCGCCAAAGGTGTCGATCAATGCATATCGCCGCAACCTGCAGCGTGCGTATCTCGATATCGCTAACAATAAGCTCAACGCTCCGCCCGCCGCTCTTCCGCAGGGATTGCCGGCAGGTTTTGCGGCAAACTTCATCACAAGCGGTGACGAGCGTGCCTTTTATCGATCTGAGCTTCGCGCGCTAAATGCGTCGATCGGCTCGGCTCTCGCGAGGACCTCAGACAAGGCAACACGAGTCCATCTCGAAGGAGTTCGCGATCAGATAGGAAAGATCCTGAATCCCGAATCGGGTGGCCGGACAGGCGCCGCATCGTTCAACGACGAGGCAATGCGCTTCCTCGAGATGTACTATAATCCTACGTCTTGCTGGCCTGACTACGTGATCAAACCCTGATCGGAGGATCGCGAAATAATACTGGCCGGGGTCTCGCCGATCCCGGCCATTTTTGTTAGAAATGAGGTAATGCTGCTCGCCACCTGGAACATCAACGGGATAAGATCGCGCCTGGAACACGTGGTGAAATGGACTGCTGCCGTTCGCCCCGATGTTCTCTGCCTGCAGGAGACGAAGTGTACGGACGCGGACTTCCCGGTCGCTCGATTTCGCTCGGCAGGTTTCGAACACATCGCGCTGAACGGACAGCTCTCTTATAACGGCGTTGCGATACTCTCACGCTTGCCATTGGACAATATCGAGTTGCGCCTTCCAGGCGATGACAACGATCTCGCGTGCAGGTTCGTCGCAGCGACGGTTGGCGGCTTAGCTCTGGTAAACGTCTACGTGCCGCACGGGACGCAGGTCGGCAGCGATAAATTCGATCTCAAACTCGCATGGATGTCGCGGTTGCGTCACTATTTTGACCAGCGATTCGAAAACGACGAAAGCGTTATTCTGTGCGGCGACCTCAACGTCGCTCCGCACGAGATGGACGTGTGGAACCCGCGACAGCAGCAGGACAAGACGCATTTTTCAAAGCCGGAACGCGAGGCTCTGCTAAACATCAAGAAATGGGGGTTTGTCGATGTCTTTCGGCAATATAATGACGAGGGCGGCGAATATTCGTGGTGGAGCCATTTTCACCATGACTTCGA
>CAYSMU010000017.1:0-15927 GCA_964432145.1 uncultured Chloracidobacterium sp. | reverse complement strand
TTCACGATTCGAGATCGCTCGGCTTTCGCAAGGCGACCCGGGAATTAAGGCAGACCACTATCATCGAGGAGATCGATTAGCCGGTGAATTCCGCTATCATCGTCGCTGCCGGCACCGGACAAAGATTTGGCTCCGATATTCCCAAACAATTCACTCTACTTTGCGGGAAGCCGCTGATCATCCACACGCTGCAGCGATTTGAGACTTGTCCCTCGGTAGATGAGATTATATTGGTCTTGTCGAAATCCGGCCGATCTGAGTTTGAGGCTTTGGCTCAGACTCCTCAATTCTCAAAGCTGAAATCCATTATCACGGGCGGGGCGACCCGTGCCGAATCTGTGTTGAACGGCCTGGCGGCGGTTTCGCCTGATTGCACTGTCGTCGCGGTACATGATGGTGCGCGGCCACTCGTAAGCGTTGATGAGATCACGGCGACAATTGAAATGGCGTCCGAGACGGGTGCCGCATGTCTGGTGGCTCCGGTTACCGATACTATTAAGACAATTCGAGGAGACGAGATTTCGGGCACGCTCAACCGTGATAAACTTAGGCGTGCTTTGACACCGCAGGCGTTTCGGCCAGATGTTCTTCGCCGGGCATTCGAACTGTGCGAAGTCAATGAATCGGTGACTGACGAATGTTATCTTGTCGAGAAACTCGGCCACCCGATAGCGTTCGTCGTGGGCAGTCCGAGGAACATCAAGATCACTCTTCCTGATGATGTTGTAATCGCGGAAGCACTACTGCCTTTAGACGACTAGAGTATGCAAAGGATCGGATTTGGTACCGATATTCATAGGCTGATCGCGGGGCGTCCGCTCATAGTCGGAGGCGTTGCCATCGATTCCGACCTCGGTGCAGAGGGCCACTCAGACGCCGACGTTCTGATGCATGCCGCGGCGGATGCCGTGCTTGGAGCCCTTGCGCTGGGAGATCTTGGAACCCATTTTCCGAATGATGACGAGCGTTGGCGAAACGCAGAGAGTTCACAATTTCTGAAATATTCCGCAGGGTTAGCTTCCGAATTAGGGTTTTCGGTCGTAAATCTCGATTCCGTAGTGGACCTTGAGCGGCCAAAACTCCGCCCACACATCGACGCGATGCGGTCGAATCTTGCTGAAGCCCTTGGGATCTGCGTTGAGTGTGTTTCCGTCAAGGCTAAGACCGGTGAGGCCGTCGACTCGGTAGGTGAACGGCGAGCTGTGCGGGCACAGGCAGTAGTGCTCCTCGCCAGCCGTGGCGTTTGAAACATTGTGTTTCTGTGCGAAACTTGGTTAACCCCTATGCGTCCTCAAGCAATTATCGCTACAAAACGTGACGGAAAGGCCCTTTCTGACGAACAGATATCGGAGTTCATAGACGGTGTCTGTGACGGCAGTTGGGCTGATTACCAGATCACGGCCCTCGTGATGGCGATCTTTATTCGCGGGCTTAATCGACGCGAACAATACTCGCTTACCGGAGCGATGCTCCATTCGGGCACCATCATGGATCTTTCCGATATTGATGCGCCGAAGGCTGATAAACACTCGACGGGGGGGGTTGGAGATAAGACCTCGCTCATCATCGCACCGCTTGCGGCAGCGTGCGGAGTAGCAGTTCCAATGATCTCGGGCCGCGGGCTCGGACACACCGGCGGCACGCTGGACAAACTTGAGTCGATCCCCGGCTACGATGTGAACCTGCCCTTTGCCAAATTAAAGAAGGTGATGAAAGCTTGCGGGTTCGGACTGATAGGGCAGACGGCTCAGATCGCACCTGCCGATAAAAAGCTATACGCGCTTCGAGATGCTACGGCAACCGTTCCATACATCCCGATGATAGTCGCGTCGATCATGTCCAAGAAACTGGCCGAGGGATTGGATGCCCTTGTACTCGATGTGAAGACCGGATCCGGAGCGTTCATTCAAAAATATGCCGATTCGGTAAAGCTCGCACAGGCCCTTTGCGAAACCGGCCGGACCTTCGGCGTCAAGACTCAGGCTCTCATAACTGATATGAGTCAGCCGCTCGGACTGTATGTGGGCAATGCGCTCGAGGTTTATGAATGCATAAAGATCCTCCGTGATGAAGCTGAAGAGTCGATGATGCCCACTCTCGAACTTTCGATAGAGCTGACCGCAGCGATGCTTGTTCAGACGAGGACTGCGCCGTCCTTGGAGGGAGCAAAAGCGAAGATTAGAAAGGTGTTGGCGTCCGGCGAGGCTTTGCAGCGTTTTCGTCACAACATAGAGCTGCAGAGCGGCGATCCTAACGTATGCGACCGGCCGGAAATGTTGATCACAAAGGGGCTAAAGAAAATACCCGTCCTTTCTGACGGGAATGGGTATGTTGCTGATGTAAACACATTCGCCGTTGGGCGTGCGATCTGCGATATAGGCGGCGGGCGTGTTAAAGCTGAGGACGGAGTAGATCATGCTGTCGGTTACGCATCGCTAAGAAAGATCGGTGACCGTATCCGAAAGGGTGAGGAACTAGGCATTATCTTTTGCCGAAGGCCCAGCCAGGCGGAATCTGTTAGCCGAAATCTAAGTAACGCGTATAGAATATCGAAAGATCTGCCCCGAACAACAAGTTTAGTGAGGGCGACGATCTGACTCATATGAACTATTTCAAATTCGTGTTTAGCGTTTTTGTTGCCGCAGCCTGCCTGGTCACGATCTCGTGCAGCCGGCAGGTTGAAGCGAGGCGTGAAGGCTGCGAGATCAAAGTCGGTATCGTTTTTGATATTGGCGGCAAGAATGACCGGTCTTTCAATGCCGCGGCATGGGAAGGAGTTCAACGGGCCGAACGCGATCTGCCTATCTGTCTTTATGACGTTGAGCCTGGCAACCCAACTTCAATCGAGCCGGCGATGCGTGCGTTCGCCGAGAAGAATTTTGACCTGATCATCGGGGTGGGATTTGCCCAGGGGCCGATCATGCAAAAGGTTGCGCTCGATTATCCGAGCAACAGATTTGCTATCGTCGACGGTGTGATCTTTGAAGAAGATGGCAAGACGCCGCTCAAAAACGTCGCTTCGCTTGTTTTTAGGGAGCATGAAGGCTCGTATCTGGTCGGTATGATCGCCGCCTCGAAGTCGCGCACGGGCACGATCGGATTTCTGGGGGGGATGGACATTCCCCTGATCCACAGGTTCAAGACCGGTTATGAGGAAGGTGCCAAGTCGGTCAATCCGAGTATTAAGTTAGTTGAGAATTACGTCGGAGTGACGGACGGCGCATGGAATAATCCCGGCAAGGGCAAGGAACTCTCGCTCGCTCAGATCGAGAAAGGGGCTGACGTGATCTTCACCGCCGCAGGTAATTCGGGGCTTGGTGCCTTTGACGCGGTCGAGCAATACGGAAAAAACGCTCAGGGCGAGGCAAATAAATTCGTTATCGGCGTCGACTCGAATCAGAATGGCGTTAAGCCCGGATTTGTCCTTACCTCAATGGTGAAACGAGTTGATAACGCAGTCTATGACGTAGTCAAGGAGATCCTCGAAGGGAAGTTTCGTGGCGGATTTCATGTGTTTGGACTCGACAAAGATGGCGTTGCATATGCCGTCGACGATTTTAATAGGGCCTTGATACCGGCTGATGTGATCAAGAAGGTCGAGGACGCCCGGACCAGGATCGGCACCGGCGAGATCAAAGTAACCGACGCGATGGCAAATTAGACGATGTTAGAACTAAAGAATATCCGAAAGGCATTTGGGGATTGCGTTGCTAATGAAGATGTCTCGCTGACCGTACACAAGGGCACGATTCATGCGATCGTGGGCGAAAATGGTGCGGGAAAATCGACGGCGATGAAGATCGTCTATGGCTTCTACAACGCCGACAGCGGAGAGATACTGCTCGATGGCCGACCTGCTGCGGTCAGGAATCCGCACGACGCGATCGCTCTTGGTATCGGAATGGTCCATCAGCATTTTATGCTCGTCGATACAATGACGGTTGCGGAGAATATCATACTCGGTGCCGAGACCGGATCGGCCGCGAGCCTTGATCTGGAAAAGGCGAACGCGGAGATCAAGGCCCTTTCGGATGATCTTAAGCTGGAGATCGACCCGAGAGCCCACATCGAGGATCTATCGGTCGGCCAGCAGCAGCGGGTCGAATTGCTCAAGGCACTTTATCGCAATGCGGATCTTCTCATTCTTGACGAGCCGACTGCGGTCCTTTCACCCCAGGAGGTCGATGAATTCTTCTCGATACTTCGCCGTATGAAAGAACAGGGCAAGACGATCGTCATTATCACGCACAAACTCGACGAGGTTCTTGCCATTTCGGATGAGGTGACAGTAATGCGCGACGGACGGACCGTCGGTTTCGTAAGGACCAGCGAGACGAGTGCAAAAGACCTTGCTCGGATGATCGTCGGACGCGACGTTTTGCTTCGTGTCGAGAAGACTGCCGCAAATCCATCGAACACTGTTCTTGATGTTAAGGAACTTCGAGTCGGCGGAAAGCACGGCCTGGCCATCGATGGCGTTTCCTTCACGGTTAGAGCCGGCGAGATCGTCGGTATTGCGGGTATCGAGGGTAACGGCCAGACCGAATTGGTCGAGGTTCTCTCGGGGCTGGCTAAAGCTCGCGGCGGGCGCGTCGAGTTTGAAGGTAAAGACATAACGAACGGGTCTGCTCGAGAATTGAAAGAACTTGGTATTGCCCATATTCCTGAAGATCGGCATAGACGCGGACTGCTTCTGAATTCCGACCTTAGCGAGAATTCGATCCTTGGTGTGCATTACCGTCCGCCGATGGTTGCGGCGGCGGGCTTTATGAACAGTTCCGCCATTGGAAAGCGTTGCGGCGATATCATCGAGAATTTCGATGTTCGTCCGCCGGATCCTGCGCTTTCCGCGAAGTCGCTTTCTGGGGGGAATCAGCAGAAGCTAATCATTGGCAGGGAATTCGAACTCGATCCGAAGCTTCTGCTCGTCTCACAGCCGACGCGCGGGGTGGATATTGGTGCCATCGAGTTCATCCATAAGAAACTTATCGGACTTCGTGATGCCGGCTCGGCGATCTTATTGGTTTCGGCGGAATTAGAGGAGGTAACTGCGTTGGCGGATCGGCTCCTCGTCATTCGCGAAGGCAGGATAGTCGGAGAGGTTGATCCAAAATCGACCTCTGTTGAAGAGATCGGTCTAATGATGACCGGCGGCGAATAAGATGTCGGCCGCCAATTTTACAGGACTTGCTCCGCAGTTCGTTGTAACGGACGTAGTCGCAACGGCTGAGTATTACCGTGATAAACTTGGCTTCGAGATCCTCGGATACTTCCTTGATCCGCCGGTCTATGCAATGGTCAGGCGTGGTAGGGCGGAGATCCATTTCGGTAGGGCAGACAGTGGCCGGATTCAAGTAAATGATAGTGTTCGGCGAGGGCTTGGTACGGACGCGTACATTTTTGTGGACAACATCAGCGAGCTTCAGACTGAACTCGAAGCTAACGGCATTGAGATCGTCGATGGACCTACTAAACGTTTATACAATTGTATTGAGTTAACCATTAGGGACTGTAACGGGTTTCAGCTCGTATTCGGCGAATGATCAGGCGGCCGCCGCCTTCTCACCGAAGATCTCTTTCATTGCAGCAATTGCCCGCTCAAGATTATCGATCGAAGTGGCGTACGAAAAACGTATGAACCCGTCAGCTCCAAATCCGGCACCGTCTGTCGCGACAATGTAAGCTTCCTTCAATAGTCTCTCGGCGACATCCGCTGAACTCTTAAACTCTTCTCCCAGCATAGTACGCACGTCAACAAATGCATAAAACGCCCCTTCAGGCATCGAACACTTGAAACCGTTGATCTTGTTCAAAGCGGGGACGAACCAGTTCTTTCGACGTTCGTATTCACCGGTCATCGAGTTCACAGCGGCGATCGTGTCATCGACGTCCTGAAGGGCCTTAGCGCAGGCGTATTGGACAAAGGACGTCGGATGAGTAGCGGAATGGCTCTGCAGTTTGACCATCGCTTTGGTCCACGTCTCGTTGGCGATCGTATAACCAATTCGCCAGCCTGTCATTGCGTAGGTCTTAGAGAAACTTCCCGCGACACAGACGTACGCCCGCAGTTCGGTCGGAAGAGCGGCTGAAGTGAAGGGCTCTGCCGGTGGATAGGCAAAAAACAGGTAGCATTCATCGGTTAGAACGTAGACGTCTCGTTCGGCGCAGACCTCAAGGATCCGTCTCATTTCGTCAGGCGGCACAACGCGACCGGTTGGGTTGTTTGGCGAGTTTAGTATCAGCAATCGGGTCTTGTCAGTTATGCTCGCAGCGACCTGATCGGCGGTAAGGACAAAGTCGGTCTCCTCGGTTTCGATGAAAACGCTATCCGCCCCGCAGAATGTCGCGATCTCAGGAAACGTTACCCAATAAGGCTTAGGAATAAGCACTTCATCTCCGCGATTCAGTAAGGTGCAAGCTGCATTAAAAAGCGCCTGCTTGCCGCCACACGAAGCCGCGACCTCACCCACGGTGATCGAGGCACCGAACCTCGATCGGTAGAAATCCGCGATCGAGCTCCGAAATTCCGCGAGACCGGCGGTTGCAGTGTATTTTGTGAGGCCTTTGTTCAGTCCTTCGATGGCATATGCCTGAATAAACTCAGGGGTGCTAAAATCCGGCTCGCCCACCGAAAGATCAATGACATCGATCCCCTGGGATCGCAACTCTGTCGCCATCTGCGCGGCTATCAGCGTTGATGAGCCTTTCATTGCGGCGACGTTATCAGAAACTTTGAATGAATGAGACATGGAGAAGCTATTCCCTTTCAAGAAATTCTACACGATTGCCAAAAGGGTCACGAAACTCGATGCGGCGATAATTAGGGATCGGAATCCCGTCCTTAACCTCGCAGCCGTACCCGGCCAGTTTTGTCCGCCAATGTTGTAGGTCGCTGACAAGGTAGGCGAGGTGGCCCTTCGTCTTGGTGCGATCGATGCCGTTCTCCGTGCCGAAGTGGATCTGAAACCCATCGAGTTCCAGCCAAAAACCGCCGCGGGCAGTGAGGGTATCTGGTTTAGGGATCTCTGAAAGGCCAAGAACTCCGCAGTAGAATGCCCGTGCCGCATCTTCTGCACCTATGGGGATGCTGATCTGTACGTGATGGACGGTTCTGATCATTCGACCGAATTCCTGACCAAGAGAACGCTGGAATATCAGATATACCCATATTTCTGAACTGCAGGCATTGATTCTGCGGGCCCAGTGTTCAAGGCTTTATTTTCCCAGTTTTACCCTCATTTTGGCCTCGACTAGTTCGGGTATCAGCCCGGCGACCCGGCCGCCCAATTCAAAGACTTGCTTCATCAGCGTTGAGGAAACGTAGCTGTATTCCTCGCCTGCCATCAGAAAGACAGTCTCTATCTCAGGCTCAAGCCGACGGTTCATTAATGCCATCCGGAGCTCATATTCGTAATCGCTCACAGCCCTGATCCCGCGAACTATCGCGTTAGCCTGCCTTTTGCGTGCAAAATCTGCTGTCAGGCCCGAGAAACTCTCAACCACAATGCGGCAATCGTCCGTCTCTACCGACGGCAGTATCTCTCCGATCATCTCGCACCGTTCGGTCACCGTGAACATCGGCTGCTTGTCGGGGTTATTGAGAACGGCCACGACCATCTCGTCAAAAAGCGGGGCCGATCGACGAATGATGTCGAGGTGGCCATTGGTCAACGGGTCAAATGAGCCCGGAAAGATCGCTCGGCGCATATGCTGTAGATACAATGTAATTACAAAATGTAATTATTTTGTCAGGTGCAGGCCTGATCCCTACCAAAATGCCTCGCACAGTGTTAGAATCTCGTCTATCCAAACGCTATTCGAACGTCATTTGGCGAGATTACGATAGCACACGCGCGACATGAACAAAAACGGACAAGCCGCGGCTTTCTACGACCTGGAAGGAACGTTAGTAAGCACCAATCTGGTGCATACGCTTGCATTCTACGCTAAACGGCAGCAGGGGCTATGGCAGACGGCGAAGAAGAGCGTCGGTACGCTCGCAAAACTGCCGTTCTTCGGGATAACCGATCTCTACTCAAGGAACGTCTTTAATGAGGTTTTCTTTCGAAGCTACGAAGGCTTCTCGCAGGACCGTTTGCGGTATTTTTCCGACGAACTTTTTGAAGAGGTCTTAAAGCCCGCGATCTTTTCGGGCACGCATGAACTGATCGCTCAGGGCAAAAAGATCGGCCAACGACAGGTCGTCCTGACCGGCGCATTGGATTTCACGATAGCGAAACTAATGGACCACCTTGGCATCGACGACTATGTAGCCAATCGTCTCGAGTTCGTTAATGGATATGCAACCGGCCGCGTACTTCCGCCGGTAATGGCATCGGCGACAAAGGCACAATGGATCCGCGAATACGCGGAACGTGAGAGTATCAATCTTTCCGATTCGTACGCATATTCCGATTCGATTTCGGACTTGCCCATGCTTTCGATCGTCGGGCATCCGGTCGCGGTGTGTCCGGATTTCAGACTAAAACAAACCGCCCTTCAACACGATTGGGCAATTCTCGATCTTAAATAGTTATGGCTCTTCAGTTGCGACGCAAAACCCACGAATCCATCGTTTACATCGACAAGGACTCCGCACCGCGGATCATGCCGTTTGGCGAGGATTTCATTCTTGAGGATATTCCTATTGGCACTCGGGTGATCTACCCGAATCCGCCGATCAAGGGATTGCCAAATCGGGAGGCCGCGATCCGGTACGCGGTGAATCATCCGCTTGAGATGGAGCCGCTTTACGCACTGCTCGAGCCCGGAATGCGCGTTACGATCGCAATGGACGACATTTCGCTGCCACTGCCCCCGATGGCAACTCCGGATCTGCGGCAGACGATGCTCGAGGTCGTTCTCGACATGTGCGGAGCAAACGGGGTCGATGACGTTCACTTGATCATTGCAAATTCGCTGCATCGCAAGATGACCGAATGGGAGATGAAGCGGATGGTCGGAACGGCGATCTTTGACGAATATTATCCCGACCGTTATTACAACCACGACGCCGAAGACGACGACAACCTCGTTACGATCGGGCACACGCGGCACAACGAGCCGTTAAGGGTCAATAAACGGGCGATCGAGAGCGATCTGCTTATCTATCTGAACATCAATCTCGTACCGATGGACGGCGGGCACAAGTCTGTTGCGGTTGGGCTATGCGATTACGAGTCGCTGAGAGCCCATCACGAGCCGCAGACCATTCGCGATTCGGATTCGTATATGGACCCGCCGAAATCCGTGCTGAACCACAAAGTAATTCGTCTAGGGAAGCTCGTCGATGAGAATTGCAAGGTGTTTCATATTGAGACTGCCCTCAATAACAGAATGTTCCCTGAGGGGTACGACATTCTGACTCGCAACGAGGACGAATTCTCATTCTCGGACCGCCTTAAGTGGGAAGCGATGAAGCGCACCTTCTCGCCGTTGCCGCGAGCTGCCCGCCGTAAGATGCTCCATGCGATCCCGGCGGCCTACGAGTTGATCGCGTGCTACGCCGGCTCGACTGAGCCTGTCCACGAGAAAATACTCGAGATGAATTACCGTCAGTATGAGATCCCGGTGAAGGGCCAATGCGACATCCTGATCTCGGGCATTCCGGATATATCACCATACAACGTTTATTCGGCTCTCAATCCTATTTTGGTGCAGGTGATGGCCCTCGGATATCACTTCAACATGTATCGCAACAAGCCGCTGCTGAGAAAAGGCGGGGTGATGATCATTACGCATCCATGTTTTGACGAATTCGACCATAAGTTCCATCCCTCGTATATCGAGTTTTTCCACCGGCTTCTTCCCGAATCACGTGATGCATTCTACCTTCGTGAGAAATACGAACGTGAATTTGCGACCAATCCCGCATATGTCGAGATGTACCGCCGCGGCAACGCCTACCACGGAGCCCACGCATTTTTTATGTGGTACTGGGGAGAGAACGGCCGGCAGCACATCGGCAAGGTCATCGTGGCAGGAGCCGAGAACGCCCATGTTCCCGAAATGCTGGGCTGGGAACGCGCGGACAACCTGACTGAAGCCATCGCAATGGGACGCTCATATATGGGCCGCAACGCCGAGATCACGATGCTCCATCAGCCGATGATCGGACTTTGCAACGTAAGCGACTAGTTTGAGATGAAGTTATCACCAACAGAAATATTTCAGGGCAAGAAGATCTTCTTCATCGGCGGGACGGGCTTTGTGGGGAAGGTCACGCTGTCGATGCTGCTGCATAATTTCCCGGATATCGGTAAGGTCTACGCGACCGTACGTGCGCGTGACGCAAATGAGTCAAAGATACGGTTTTGGACGTCGATCGTCACAAGCCCAACGTTCGACCCGCTGCGTGAGAAGTACGGTGACGGGATCGAGGCTTTCATTAAATCGAAGGTCGTTCCCGTCAACGGCGATGTCGGCAACGAGTTTCTCGGCCTCGACGAAAAAGAGGCGAAGAAGATCATGCGCGACACCGACATCATTATCAATGGTGCCGGTAACGTGACGTTCAATCCGCCGCTTGAATCCGCTCTCAGGACGAACGTTGTCGGTTCCAACAACATCATCAAGATGGCGCGGATGATGAAAAAGCCGCGACTGGTGCATGTTTCGACGTGTTTCGTTGCCGGCAAGCGGTCCGGGCCGATCTGGGAGAATGAGCCGGTCGTCGGCTACTTTCCACGAAAGAATGAGCTTGTTGGGACAGTCTTTGATGTAAATCGCGAGGTCGAGGACTGTGCGCGCCTCAGCGAACAGGCACGTCAGGAAGCCGACGACGCGGTGCAGGCTGCCAAGTTTCGCGAACAGGCACGGGCGCGATTCATCGAGGAAGGACGCGATCCCGACGACGAGGCTGAGTTGAAATCGGCGATCTTCCGCGAACGTAAGATGTGGATCCGCGAGCGTACGACCGAGCTTGGCTCCGAGCGTGCCGAATACTGGGGCTGGACTAATATATACACTTATTCGAAATCGCTTGCCGAGCAGATCATCGCGTCGCAGGACGACATCGTGAAGGTCCTCGTGCGTCCCAGCATCGTCGAATCTTCACAGGCATATCCGTTTCCGGGTTGGAACGAGGGCTTCACGACGACCGCACCTTTGATCCTGATCGCTTTGCGCGGCCAGCCGATCATTCCGGTCAATGAAAAGCTGATCCTCGATATTATCCCGGTCGATATGGTTTCGGGAGTGATACTCGCGGCGGCTATGAATGCACTTGTCGACCCGAATCCACCTCTTGTCTTTCAGGCGTCTTCGGGCGACTCTAACCCGAATGACATGAAGCGAATCGTCGGCTTGGTCGGCCTGTACAAGCGTCAGCATTTCGAGGAGAAAGAGACCGGCAACAAGATCGTCAATAAGCTCGCCGGTATGGTCGAAGCATCGTCGGTTACGCAGCGGACGTATGAACTGACGAGCGCACCGATGCTGAACAAGCTCGCGAAGCGGGCCGACAACCTGATGGACAGGGCGACGCCGCGTTGGGGCGGCGGCCGGATCGGCAACATTATTTCAGATCTCAAAAAATCGACTGAGAGCTTTAAGGAAACGACACAGGCGACTATGGACGCGTTTGCAATGTTCAAGCCGTTCATGATCGACAACGAATACCTCTATAGGTCGGACAACGTCCGCGCTCTGCAGGCGGTGATCAAGGATAAAGAGAAAGCATTGTTGCCGTGGTATCCCGAGAGGCTCGACTGGTACGACTATTGGCTCAACGTTCATTTCCCGGGTATGCGTAAATGGGTCTTGCCGACACTTGAAGAGGAACTGAAGGCGGTTGAAAAGCGCGCTTATACTTACAAAGATCTCATTGATCTCTTTGAAACGTCGGTCAAGCGTTTCCCGACACGAGTGGCAATGCGCATCGAGCGAAACGGTCGCAAAGAGCAATACACTTACGAAGACGTCCGCGAATTGACGCTTCGAGCTGCCGGATTCTTCGCGAAACACGGAATTCAGAACAACAGCCGGGTTATTCTCTTCTCGCACAATATGCCTGAATGGGGAATGACCTACTTCGGTATTCTTAAGGCAGGGGCAACGGCGATACCTATCGATCCTGCATCCTCGGTGGCTGAGATCGTGAATTTCGCGAAAGCGGGCGAGGCTTCGGCGGTCGTACTCTCGCCGAAACTAGCAGGGGAAAATCCGGAGATAGCCAAAGCTCTAAAGGAAGCAGGGTTGGAAGTTGGTGTATGGACCTTCGACGATGTCTTTGAGATGAAGTCAGAAACCGAAGAGGCTAAACGCGCTGCGTTGCTTCCGGCGAGGGTACATTCTAACTCGATCGCGTCGCTGATATTCACGTCCGGCACGACCGGCACGCCAAAAGCGGTGATGCTTTCGCATAAAAACTTCGTCAATATGATCTCGATGCTCTCGTCAGTACTCGATATGGACATTACGGACGGCGTTTTGTCCGTGCTGCCCATGCATCATACCTTCGAATTCTCGGCAGGATTCCTAACGCCGTTCTCAAACGGAACGCAGATCACATACCTTAACGAGTTGACCGCTGAGGACCTCTCGCACACGATCGAGAATGGCCACGTGACGGGCATGGTCGGTGTGCCGGCTTTGTGGGAAATGTTGCATCGGCGGATCAAAACGCGGCTTCGCGAGAAGGGCGATTGGATAGCGGACCTTGCTGATAACGTAATTGAGTTTAATGCCTGGATCCGCGACAACACGCCGTTTAATCTTGGACCGATCGTATTTTTCCCGATCCACCAGGGCATGGGCGGCAAGATGCGATACCTGATCTCGGGTGGGTCGGCCCTGAGCGAAAAGGTGCAAAAAGACCTTCATGGACTTGGTTTTACTGTCCTCGAAGGTTACGGACTTACCGAGAGCTCCCCTGTTTTGACGGTCGCCCGTCCGGGCAACAAGCTTCTTCGCGGCAGTGTAGGTAAGCCGTTGCCGGGCGTCGAGGTCAAGATCGATTCGCCTGACGAGAATGGCGTCGGCGAGGTACTCGCTCGCGGCCAGAACGTCATGGCCGGATATTACAACAACGAGGCGGCCACCGATGCCGTCTTGCAGGACCGTTGGTTGAAGACGGGCGACCTGGGAAAACTCGACGAGGACGGCAATCTCTTTATCGTCGGCCGGTCAAAGGACGTTATTATTGATTCGAACGGAAAGAACATCTATCCGGACGAGATCGAAGACCTATACAGTAAGTCTCCTTTTATCAAGGAGATGAGCGTTGTCGGGCTTGCAGACGAGGACGGCGGCGAGAAGATCGCGGCGTTGGTTGTCCCGGATTACGAACACGATATCGCTCTTTCACGTGCGGATGCCAATAAAAAGGTCGAGGAACATTTTCGCGAGGTTTCGGCGGGATTGCCGTTCTTCAAACGCGTCAAGGTATTGCATTTGACCCCATTTGAACTGCCTCGGACCGCGACCCGAAAGGTAAAGCGTCCCGAGGTCGTCGACATGCTGCAAACCCTCGAAGATCGCAGCAGATCGAAGACAAGAACCATCGTCGAATCCAAAGGGGACGACAATGCTATTTGGATCCGAAAGATCGTCGCAAGCGTTTCAAATCGGCCGTTGTCGGATGTTGTCATGGAAGATAAGCTGGCCGATCTGGGTTTCGATTCGCTGATGTTTGTCGAACTGCAGGCGGCGGTCGAGGATGCGGGCGGCCGGGTTCTCTCGCCGGATACGCTGAACGAGGTTCAGTCCGTCCGTGAATTGCTTACTGCAGTTCAGCGGGTCGATCGATCGAAAAAGCTTGCGGATGAGCCTCGGGTTCAGGAAAAGAAAGAAGAGGAGGAGATATTTATCCCTTCGATCGTACGCCGCGTCGGCAACGCGGTAGTCGACTTCGCTCAGGAGACTCTCTATTCGAGGGTGCTTGATACTTCGATCGAGGGTAATTCAAATGTGCCGCAGCACGTTAATTTTATCGTCGCTCCAAACCACACTTCACATTTGGATACGGGTTTGGTGAAACGGGCACTCGGCAGTGAAGTGGCCGAACAGACCGTCGCCGTCGCTGCGGCTGATTACTGGTTCGATACAAAGTACAAGCGGGCGTACATGAACAACTTCACGACTCTCGTTCCCATCGAGCGGACCGGCAGTTTGCGACAGTCGCTTCGCCACGTCACGCAGATCTTGAACGAGGGTTATAACGCGCTGATATTTCCCGAAGGTGGCCGCCAGGAATCGGGACAGATTACCGAGTTTAAGCCGATAATCGGATACCTTTCTCTCAATCAAAAGATCGGGATCCTCCCCATTTATATTTGGGGCACATATGAGGCATTCCCCAAGGGGATGGTCATCCCCAAGAGTAGCAGCATAGGCGCAAAGGTCGGGGCAAAGGTCGGACGGTTCCTCGAGTATGACGAACTCAAGAAAATGACCGACGGCGTGCCAAACACCGAGGCGTATCGATTGATCTCAGCTCGCGTGCAGCATGAGGTGGAAAATCTTCGTGACGGTACCCAGCGAAAATTCAACGTCGAGGAGCTCCGCAAGCAATGGAAAGCCGAACGCAGGCGATCGCGGAAGCATGAACCTGTTATAGACAATTAGCCGTTTTTGGTGGAACCGCAAAGGCCTAAATACTGTAGAATCAACACTATGAGATACCTTAAAGTACTTTTCGCTATTACTTTTCTGTTTGCGTCGATCGTCCCTGCCCAGAAGGCGGCGTCGGCATCAGGTTTGAAGATCGATTATGAGAAGTTCACGCTTGCCAACGGGCTCGAAGTGATCTTCCACGTAGATCGCAGCGACCCGGTCGTGGCGGTCTCGATCACGGCACATGTAGGCTCGGCACGTGAAAAGGCGGGCCGTACGGGCTTTGCCCATTTGTTCGAGCATCTCCTGTTCCTGGAATCTGAGAATCTGGGCAAGGGTGGCCTCGATGCGATGACCGCCCGAATCGGCGGTTCGGGAGCGAATGGCTCGACCAGCCGGGACCGTACCAATTATCTGCAGACCGTGCCGAATGATGCTCTTGAGAAGATGCTTTGGGCCGAGGCGGACAAGCTTGGTTGGTTCATCAACACTGTGACGGATCCGGTCCTGGCGAAGGAAAAGCAGGTGGTCAAGAACGAGAAGCGGCAAAGCGTAGATAATCAGCCCTACGGACACACTTCCTATGTCATCGACAAGGCACTGTATCCCGCTGATCATCCGTACAATTGGCAGGTCATAGGTTCATTGGAGGACCTTCAGAACGCCACTCTCGAGGATGTAAAGGAATTTTATCGACGTTGGTACGTGCCGAATAACGTCACGCTAGTGGTTGCGGGCGATTTCGACACGGTACAGGCCAAAAAGTGGGTCGAGAAGTACTTTGCTGAGATCAAACGCGGCCCCGAACCGCCCGTACAGCCCAAACGCTCAGGGGTCGTAAAGGAAACGGTCAGGTTCTATCACGAGGACAATTTTGCAACGCTACCTGAACTGACGAGGGCCTGGCCGACTGTTGAGCAGTATCACCCCGATTCGTACGCACTCAACGTGCTTGCCGATTATCTTTCGAACGGTAAGAAGGCACCGCTTTACAAAGTGCTTGTGGAGGACAATCAGCTCAATTCGGATGTCGTCATGTTCTTCGGCGACTCGGAGTTGGCCGGAGATATGCAGCTTTCCGTACGTGCCTTTCCCGGTATAGACCTGGATGCGGTCTCAGCCGCTGTCGACGAGGCGTTTGCAATGTTCGAGCGGGACGGCATTTCTGAAAAAGACCTCGGCCGCATCAAGGCCGGCCAGGAGCGACAGTTCTACAATTCGCTCTCCAATGTGCTTGGCAAAGGGGCCCAGCTCGCACAGGGCAATATCTTTGCAAAAGATCCGGCGATAGCCGAGAAGGAGATCGCGAGGATCCTTGCCGTAACGCCGGCAGATGTTAGGCGGGTTTACGATAAATACATTAAAGGCAAGAAT
>CAYSMU010000016.1:0-15967 GCA_964432145.1 uncultured Chloracidobacterium sp. | reverse complement strand
GAGCCTCAGTCCGGCGATTCGTCGGCAAGCCGAGATCAATAAATAGAAAAAAGGCCGACCCGCTCAGGCGGATCGGCCTCAATTATCTTAAGTCTAACTCAAAGGCTGCCCTTTGTTCGTCAGCTATCTCGCCGCCATCCGCGGGTCCGGTTTCGAGACCAGCTTATATTCCTTCGGCGGATCCACGCCAAGCAGGTGCTTGACGAAGTAATCCCAACGCCGGCGCATCATGTAAAAGCTGTCCGCACCATAGCCGTGGCGGGCGTTCGGGAATATGACGAGGTCAAAATCCTTGTTCGCTTTGACCAGCGCATCAACCACGAGCCAGGTGTTGTACGGCGGGACGTTGTCGTCCATGTTGCCATGGGCGAGCATCAATTTGCCCTGCAGGTTCTTGGCGTAGACCTGATTTGCCTGAGCCTCGTAGTTGTCCTTGCCGTCGGCGCCCTTGGTCAACAGGCCGATGTACCTTTCGCCCCAGTCGTCCTCATAATTTCGGTTATCGTGATTGCCGGATTCCGAAATACCGACCTTGTAAAACTCAGGAAATCGGAACATCGCGGCCGCCGTCGCAAAACCGCCGCCCGAGTGGCCCCAAACGCCGACCCGTGTCAGGTCGAGGTAGGGGAACTTCTGCGCGAGCTGCTTCATCCCTGAGATCTGGTCCTCAAGCGTGTTGTCGGCCATATTGCCGTAGCAGACGTCGTGGAACGATTTCGAGCGGTCGGGGTTACACGTCCCGTCGATGATCACGACGACAAATCCGAGTTCGGCCAGGGCCTGATGGTCGCTGCGAGAGGGAGAGAACGCCCGGCCGCCGACACCACCGCCCTGCGGGCCCGGATAAATATAGTTAATTACGGGATATTTCTTACCCGCGTCGAGATTGGTCGGCGTAAACATCAACCCGTGCAGGTCCCATTTACCGTCACGCGATTTGACCGTGATCGGCATCGGCGGTTTCCAGCCGGCGGCCTTGAGACGCGTGACATCGACCTTTTCGAGTTCCATTACCAGCTTGCCCTGCATGTCGCGAAGCACGGAGGTCTGCGGGACGTCGGGCTTTGAAAAACTGTCGACAAAATATCTGCCGTCGGGCGAGAGCGTCACCTGATGCGTTCCGTCCTCGGGTGTCAGCAGCGCCATTCCGCTGCCGTCGAAATTGATCCGATAGACATGGGTGAAATACGGGTCACGCCCCGGTTCACGTCCATTCGCCTCGAAGAAGATCGTCCGTGCCTTATCATCGACCTTGATGATCCGCATCACGACAAAATTTCCCTTAGTGATCTGGTTTTTCACCTTGCCGGTCGCCAGATCATACAGGTAGAGGTGGCCCCAGTCATCCCGTTCCGAGTACCAGATCGCTTCGTTGGTTGCCGGGAAGTACCGCCAGTTCGCTTCGCCCTGGCCCGATTCGTATTGCGTCGCGACCTTTTCCTCAAAAACGTCGCGGACCTCACCCGTCGCCGCGTCGGCGATGCGGAATTTCGCTTCCTTGTGATCTCGGGTGCTCGATATAAACGCCAGCTTGGTCGAGTCCGAACTCCACTCGTTGTCGCCAAAGGTGCCGTCACATGCAATATCGTCGCACAGCGTGCCGCGGCGGTCGTCGGGCGGCATCTTTAGGCGCGTCATCTGGCCGCTCTCAACATCGATGATCACTCGATGGATCTTTATGATCTCTTTATCCTGAGGCAGCGGATATTTCCACGCCTCCAGCTTACCAGCCCCGACGGCCGTCGAGACGAGATACATATCGCTGACGTGACGCTGGTCCTGCTGAAAGGTCGCAACCTTTTTCGAATCGGGTGACCATAATACGATCGCCCGGTCGCTGTGCTTCCAGCCGGCGTTGTCCGTTGCATAGCCGAAATCCTTGATACCATCGGTGGTGAGCTGGGTTTCCTTACCGCTCGCAACATCCTTGACCCAGAGGTTCCAGTCCTTGATGAAAACACTCTTCTTCCCGTCGGGCGAAGCGACGCCGGTGCCTCCGGCGAAACGCCCCGGCCCGGCCGGAGCCGAAGCTGTCGGCAGGCCAAGCTCGGCCATCGAGGCCGCGGCCTTTCGCATGCCGTTTGCCGGATCGATAAGAACGAATTCGCGTCCCGTCGGCGTCATCGCCGTGTACCAAAACCTGCCGTCGGGCAGCCAGGTCGGCCTTACCGCCGCACGATCTACGAGCGGGGCCGTGTTATAGCTGAGCATCTTCTCGGCACGGGCGTAATCGGCGGCAGTCAGTGCCGACTGGGCGAGTCCGGAGACGGTAAACACAATAAGGGCAAGAGCAATAAGCGGTAGTCTTTTCATCTTTATTCCTTTGGTTAACAGAATGGTCCAGATATTGTGAACTTTGCGCCATTTTATCGCATCGAGGCGACTTTATACACCTTTGGATGATTGTCTGCTATCATTTTTGGAAAACATTTTTTTCGAGGTGAGATGAAATGCCGAAATATGTGATCGAGAGAGAGATTCCCGATGTCGGCGATCTGCCGGGCCACGCCCTGCAGTCAATATCCGAAACGTCGTGCAGTGTGCTCAGAGAACTGGGTCCGTCGATCCAATGGGTGCAGAGCTTTGTAACCCAGGATAAGGTATATTGCGTCTACATCGCTCCTAACGAGGACATTATTCGTCAGCATGCCCAACGCGGAGGTTTTCCGGCCAACCGTATATCCGAGATCAAGTCGATCATCGATCCCACGACCGCCGAAGCGTGACCCAGACCAAAAAAAACCTTGGTAAGCTAGTCGCCGTTCACCCGGTCTCACCGGCTCACATGCAGCGGGCGGTATTCATTGCCGTGCTCGCATTCCTCTTTTTTCTGGCGATGATGTTCGCTTTTTACCTCCGGCAGAATATTCTCTATTTCCTTCTGTCAACAGCGTTCCTGATAGTGTATCTGCTGACGATGTTCAGCCTCGTCGTCCAGCGTCGCAGTTTGCTAGAGATATTTGAGGGCGGCATCAAATATAAAAAGAGATCCGCCGCCTGGACCGAGATCGTCGACGTGCTCGATGACGGCGTGATCGTCATGGCCGACCAAAAGCCGCTCGTCATCTCGTCAGCGATCAACAACTTCTCCGCCGCGTTGAATTACATCCGGGCCAAGATCGGATAACGTTACCGAAAAATATCACGCGAAAATCAGTTTCGGAACTTAAAACCGATTCGGGCACCGACGTTTTGTCGTAGAATTGGACTCGAATGTTAATGGAGCTGCTTGGAAAGGTCTGGAAGGTACTGCCGCGAAACGGGCGTCAATGGATCTCGCGCAGCATCCAGACAAAATTCACGATCTCTGCCGCGGGCATCATCCTCAACGACAAGGACGAGGTCCTGCTGCTCGACCACGTGCTGCGGCCCGATTCGGGCTGGGGCATTCCGGGCGGATTCATGGAGATGGGCGAGCAACCCGAGGCGGCGTTTCGCCGAGAGATCAGGGAAGAGACCGGCCTCGAGCTTCATTCGGTCAAGCTGCATCGCGTGCGCACGCTCCGCCGACACATTGAGGTGATATATATCGCCCGCGGCGTCGGCGAAGCCGAGGTAAAGAGCCGCGAGATCAGAAAACTCGCCTGGTTCGCCATCGACGACATCCCGAAGGAGATGAGCCTCGACCAGCAATTCCTCGTTATTAACGCTCTTAAGACCGACGAATGAAATTCGCCGGGGCAAAATTGGAATCGGCAGTTTCAGAATTGTATAATCGCAGTTTCGTATAAGGAGAATTACACAATGGTCGATCTTATCCCGCCGCCCGAATCGGTTATGGACATTCTGGTCCGCACCGGAGCATATAGAAAAGGGCACTTTGTTTACCCTAACGGCAAGCACGCCTCGCACTACTTTCAGATGCCGCTTGCATTCCGCTACTACGACAACGCCCGGATCCTGTCGGTGGGCCTTAGCCGTATGTTTCGCCAGGAAAAGGCGATCGCCAGCCACCTGCCAAAGGTGTCGGTCATCAGCCCGAGCCCCGGCGGCATCATGGTCGCTTTCGGCGTACGCGAGGCACTCGGCGCCGACCAGATCTACTGGGCCGAGATGGAAGGCGGCGTCCGGCAGTTTCGCCAGTACATGACCGATTACGAGGTCTATCCGGCGATCATCGTCGACGACATCAACCGCTCCGGCAAAGCGATCCAGGAAACCATCGACCTCGTCAAGGAGGTCGGCTCAGAGGTGATCGGTATCGGCACGATCGCTAAATTTGACGATGCCCCGAATGAGTTTGACGGCATTCCCGCAAAGTCTCTGCTGAGTTTTGACGTGAACTTCTACGAGACCGAAGACGATTGGAAGGCCTCACGCAGCGCCTCGGACGCGCCCGAGGAAAACGTCAGGTACTAGTCGCTAGGCCGGAGCAGTGGCAGTCTCGGCAGAAATCAGTAGGCAGTCATCGAGGAAGTGACCTACTGCTATCTGCCGCTGCCTACTGACCTCAGATCGCGTGACGATTTGAGAGGGCTTTGTCCATCGTCACTTCGTCGACAAATTCCAGGTCCGATCCCACGGGCATTCCCATAGCAATTCGCGTGACAAGAACGCCGAGCGGTTTGAGGAGGCGGGCAATGTAATTGGCCGTCGCCTCGCCCTCGGTGGTCGGATTTGTCGCGACGATGATCTCCTTGATCTCGACGCCGTCATTATTCTCGGGGCGAAGCCGGGGCAGGAGATTTGCGAGCATCAGTTCATCCGGGCCGATGCCGCGCATGGGCGACAGCGTGCCGTGCAGCACGTGATAGAGGCCGCGAAACGAACGCGTCTTTTCGACCGCGACGAGATTATACGGCTCTTCGACTATGCAGATGATCGAGCGGTCGCGTTTGGGATTGGCGCAATAGAGGCACGGATCGACGTCGGTCAGGTTGTTGCAGGTCGAGCAAAAGACGATTTTTTCCTTGACCTCGCGAAGGGCGTTGGCAAACTGCTCGACCTCGGCCATCGGCCGGCGGAGAACATAAAAAGCCAGCCGCTGGGCTGACTTACTGCCGATGCCGGGCAGACGTTTGAATTCGTCGATCAGCTTTGCGACCGGTTCTGAATAGTCGAGCATATATAGAGTGCGGAGTGCGAAATGCGGGCTCTATCACATCAGGCCGGGAGGCAGCATGCCGCCGAGTTTGCCCTTGAGTGATTCCTCGACCTTGCGTTTGGCCTCGTTGAGGGCCGCAACGGTCAGGTCCTGAAGCATCTCGACATCCCCGTCTTTGACCAGATCTGGTGATATGACCAAACTTACGACCTCAAAATCGCCGCGCATTTTCACGGTCACGGCACCGCCGCCGGCTGCCGCCTCGACGGTCATCTGCTTCATCTCGCGGCCCATCTGCTCCTGCATTTGCTGGGCCTGCCGCATCATCGACTCTAGATCTAATCCACCGGGTAATTTCATATCGCTGCTATGTTGACGTCCTAAGATACTCGCTAATTATATCATCTGAACGTCCAATTTCTCAGCACCTTGTGTAATCGGTTAGGAAGTGTCTATCTAATATGCACAACATTGTTTGTATATGCCAAAACTGCTTGACAATCGATGTTGCCTATATTAGTCTGTATCCACGGTAATGGTATTTATTACCGTCCTACCCACGACAATCCCCCACATTTATATGATCTGCGAATGACCGGGATACCGGTGTGGCCCGCTCTGCGGGCCGTCACCGGAGATTCCGAGGGTAGCCATATAGGCTACTCGCTTTGCAAATTCGTAAAGCTCGTCATTTGGCTACCGGTGTATTCGCGGTCAACTCTGAAACCAACAGGAGATCAATTAAGACTATGTCAAAGTCCTTTTTCTTAGCCGTGAAAGCGGCAATACTCACCGCACTTTTTGTCGTTGCGGCAAGCTCACAGACGTCCACGGGTACGGTATCGATGAGCGGAACCGTCTCGAAATTCGTCGAGATCAATTCCGGTGGAGCCGTTACTTTAAGCGGTAACTCGGGCGGTGGCGTAACCACGGACGGCACCGCTAATAACCCGCTTGCGGTCGTCATTAACCTCGGCGAACTGGGCCCGAGCAATGCGAGCAGCTTTGTCACCGCGAATGTTCCACTAAAGATCCGCAGCAATGCGGCTTACGTTTTAGCAATGAGCGCAACTGTTACAAGCACCGGGTCGACCGCCAATAAGATCACGGCGGCGGACATCGGCTTCGGGCTCGGCACGGTCGCGCGTTCCGGTGTTGGCGTAAACACTGGCGGAGCTGATACTAATGCCACCTCCGGCGATCCCACATTAGTTGCAAACGGTGCCATTAACGCCACCAGTGGCCGCTATGAGTTTACTGCGACGCGATCTAATCTGAGCGCATTTTCAAGCTCGACGACGGCCCTCAACGGTGCGTTCATCATGAACGCGGTTCCGAGGAGTAATACTAATGGCCTGACCGTTCCGGCTATCTTCGCGGTCAAGCCGCAATTCTATGAGAATGGCAGCACAACGGTTGCCGTGACGTTTACCGTTACTGCACCATAATCCAAATGAAGAAGCGGATCATTCCAATTCTGTCATTTTTCGTGTTTATCGGAGGTTTGGGCGACGCGGTTGCCCAAACTTTCGATATTTCGAGCGGAGGTGCCCCAACGATCAGCGGCACGCTGGGCGGATCGGTTACGGGCAGTTCGAGTGTTCTCAATAATCTCTCGGTAACGGTCAACTTTGGCGAGCTTTCGCCGGCGAACACTAACGGGATCATCAAGGTAACTGTTCCGATCGCGATCCGAAGCTCAGCGGGCTATCGTGTCACCGCGACGGCGACGTTCACGACGGGAGCGAGTGCCCAAGCTGTACAGAGTACCGATATTGGCTTTGGTGTGCGGAACATTCGATCAATGGGAGCAAACGCTAGAGTTTGCACAAACAACAGCCACACCATCGTGCCGCTCTTCAACAATGATCCGGCAACCGGCGTAACGATCAACGCAGCAGGGCGTGCGACTTATCCGTCGACACTTAATACTATCGGAACGAACACATTGATTCTCAGCGGTCCAAGGCTGTCCAGCACCATCTCACCTGTGCGTCAAACGAATAACGGCTATATATTCGACGCAATCGTTGCGATCACCCCACAGTTCTATGCCGCAGGAGCAAACTCCGCGACACTCACGTTTACCATCTCAGCCCTGACCGTAAGGTGCTAAGGGTTAGATCTCGTCAGTAGATATGAAATCAAAATACTCCATCTTAGCTCTTTTGTTAATGATACCGCTCTCGATCGCAGCGCAGACTTCGCGGTCGGGGAGCATGGCCTTATCGCCAGCCAGGTTCGAACTCGAAATGAACCCGGGAGACGAGACCACTGTTCTGCTCAACCTAGATTACAAGGCCGGAGACAATACTACCCAGCCTGTTCGCATCGTTGCGTCACTAAATGACTGGACCATATCGCCGGATGGCCGCATCGAATTCTCGAGGGCAAATTCGCTGCCAAACTCGGCAAGTTCGTGGCTGATCTATAGCCCTGGCGAGACCGCCGTCCTGCCCGGGACCATTCATCAGATCCGCGTAACGGTCTCCGTCCCGTTAAACGCCAAACCCGGTGACCACCTCGCGGCATTGATCGTCGAACAACGCCCTGAAAACCTAAAGTTTGAGCAGAGTGTCCGCCAGATGATCGTCCGTTACCGCATGGCGTCTGTTTTCTATATTAAGGTCGGCAAACTAACCCGGCGAGGAACATTCGAAAACCTATATGCCGAAGCGACGTCTGATGGAGTGGTTGTCACTCCTACGCTAAAAAACGAGGGAAACACGATGATACGCCCGGTCTCGTCGGTGAAGATCGTTGATGCTGAGGGCAAAGTCGTCGCCGATCTCCCTGAGGCCGACCCCCTTCCGATCCTCGCCGATTCCAGTTCCAAACCGATTATCCTGATCGGTAACGCACTTCGGCCGGGGGCCTATACCGTTAAATACCGTATTGATTTCCAGGATGGTGGCAAACCAATCGAAGGGATCACCGATCTGGTCGTCAAACCTGCCCCACAGATCGCGGCCTCAGGGATACCTGCAAGAAACCCGTAATTCAATCCGATCTTCTCCCCAAGCCCTCGGGCAAGAATGAACATCTCATCGTTCTCAAGAATTTGCATGTTGGCGTTGCTGGCGTGTATCTGTGTGGCACCACTTTATGGTGGTGCCGTATCAGAGCGTGTTCCGGAAAACGCAGGCATCGGATTAGGCAATACTCCTGAATCCCCGATCGAGTTCTCCACTATCGTTGTAAACGGTCGAAAGCTCGCCGGCCCCAGTAGCCGCGCCCGGCGGCGAAGTGGACTCCTGATGATCCCGGTATCTATGGTGTCCCGTGCTCTCGGCGATGTATTAACTGTTGACGTGGCGAGGCGTACTGTAAACGTTCGCCGGCAAAATGGTACGACTGCCGATTTTGACGCTATCACAGGGAAGGTTAAGGAAAACGGTGCAGTTGTACTTGTGGTCTCCAGCGCCGCTAGTGTGATCTTCTCGCCAAGTGCCGAGGATCTCTTCTTGCAGTCCGATATCGCTGCCGCGCTGTTCGAAGCGTCTATCCGATATGAAAACGATAAAAACGAGGTCGTGATCACTCGCGGGCTTGATCAAACTGCCGCAACTAGCAGGACGAGCCAACAGCGCACAATTGACGTCTATCAAGTCGACTTTAATTACGACCTTAGTCGGTATTCCTCAGTGTCTTCGCAGAATCTGACTCTATCGGCGGTAGGAAACATTGCGGACGGCAGATTCTCTTTTCTCTCTAACTCGGAGAGAACAACCGGCCGTGGGGTTGAGATAAGGAACACCCTGTTTCGACTAGAGCGGCCAAATGGCCAGGTCTTTATTGCGGGAGACTTTGGCACCGCGTCCAACCTTCAGTTCCTCTCTGCCAATGTTCGTGGCGGCTCTGTGAGCATTCCGATCGGCGGCAACACGGTCACTGCCTATGGAGGACGTTTGTTTTCGGGGATCTCCGCTCCGTCAGTCGATCCGGCTCGTCCCCCAGTGCGCGATTCCATACGCTATGACACCAATATCTTTGGCGTGCATACGACAACCCCGGACACGGCCGGGCCCCGGAAATCGTCACCGTTGACCTTTTCAGCCGGCCTGATGAGGTTCTCCGGAACAAATCGCAGCGGCGAACTCGGGGCTGGAAGCGTGATCTTTGATAACCCGCGGCTCCGAGTGCAGAGCGATTTTGGCTTCGGGAAGTTCAGCGGCTTCAGGCCTGATAACTCACCTATTAGCGGCATTGGAGCAGCCGCCGATGTTGCCGCGACAATTAATTTGGCCGAAACTTTGACGTTGAATGGACGCTACACTTATGTTGGACAGGATTTTATTAGCCCGCAGCAGGGGTTTCGCGAGCCGACTCACGTGAAGTCAGGAGGCATCCGTTATTCTCCGACCAAATGGCTCACTGCAACGATGCATGGAGGTTCGGTAAGACATCCCGGAGACAATACGCAGGTCAACCGGTTTGTCACCACGGCTCTTGGAATAACGCCCGGAGGAAGGTTCCCGGTACTTTTCGTTTCCCATACCCGGAGCCAAACGAACCTGGGAACGACAGATTTCACCCTTGCTAACGCATCGAAGGACATACGGCGCGTCCGCCTTTTCTTGAATGCAACGAGAGTCAAGGCCATTGGTCCGGCAGCTTTCAATACGAATCTTAATGCGAGCTATATGATCAGTGACCGCAATTCGATCGAATTTGGACAAGGCTTCGGGAGCGGCAGATCCTATAACGGCCAACTGGATTGGCGAACCTCAAGTCTGGCGAATCAACGGCTCGGCCTGAGCATGGGAGCCGGTTACTATTACACCCGAACAGCCGGATTTACAGGGGTGGGGCGGCTATCAGCTTCGTTGAATCTGCCTGGCCGTACCAGTTTGCAACTCAACTACATTCGTACAAATCCAGGTACGGCAGTCTTTTTTAGTGTCAAAGGCTCATTGTTCAGGAAACGTGAAGCCCAAGGTTTCCTTGATTCTGCAGTATCGGAGATGAATGCCTTTGGAAAGCTCACAGGTCGTGTTTATCAGGACGTCGACCAGAACGGCCGGTTTGACGCCGGAGTAGACCTGCCTCAGGCAAACGTACGAGTCCGCGTCGATGGCAATCGCTACGTACTGTCGAACTCTAACGGGGAATACGAATTTACGTCCGTCAGTGCCGGTGATCACCGCGTGTATGTTGATCTTCTCTCTGTAAGAGCAGATCTGACCCTATTGGGTGAGGCTGGTCAAGATACGAAGCTCTCACCTCAGACGTCGATGGTTCATGATTTCCGACTGGTTCGCACCGGCAGGATCTCGGGGCGTGTTTGGGCCGACACAAACGAAAATGGAAAGTTCGATGACGGCGAAACTCCGCTCAGCGATGTTCGCATCGTCACCTCTAGCGGACGAGATACGCTGACCGACAACGACGGGTATTTTACTTTGGCGGACATTGTTCCCGGGGAACACACGATCCTGATCGACGAAAAAACACTCCCGGAAAAGACAGTCGCAAAATCGCGGTCAATGGCGGTACAGGTTTTTGCCGGGCGTGAGACCTCCGATGTCGATCTGGGAGTTATCGCTCAACCCGCAGAGATAAAGAGGTTCGGCCAAAGGACCGGCAATTGACGACCTAATCCACTCGGATCACAGTCCTCGGACATATCGCACGAGGCCGGCAATCTGGGCGGCGGACAACTTTTTGCCGAAGCCGGGCATTTCCGCCTTGCCGTTGCGGATGATGCGCGTCATCTTGTCGGTGGACATGGCCTTGACGCTGTCGTCGGTTAGGTCGCTTGCTTCGGTGCGGCGGCCTTCCTTGGTGTTAGCACGGCCGTCGTTGCCATGACATTTGGCACAATGTGCCCGATAGGTCGATGCCTGAGATTCGTACTCGCCGAGGACGGCATTCGCGGGCACGCCGCCAGCCGACGCCGGAATGAGCCCAAAGCCGAAAGAGACGGCGAAAACGAGCACGATAACAAGTTTGACAATTAGGTTTGAGGATAAGATCTTCATTGTTCGAATATTTGAGCGAAAACTGTAAAAGATTTCAAATCGTTTGGTGCAGATTCCCCCGATTTGGTTCGCCGCTGAGGATCGGTTTGACGTTCGCCGCGCTGTGGTAATATCTCGATAAATGGCAGGTGCGTCACACCAGGAAGGATTGATCACATTTCGGACTCTTTACGACAGCCCGATGATCGCCGTGCAGGATTATATCTGCCGCCACACGTCATGCGGACCCTCCGACGAAGAAGAGTCCACGGTGAATGGTGTGGTTCTGATGCGGAACGGAGCGTTTTCGAGACATTTCGGCAAGCGGCAGGTGACGGCGGACGTCAATCAATCGGTCTTTTTCAGCAAGGATTCCGTGTATCGCGTCAGTCATCCGGGCGATTGCGGCGACCGCGGTACGACCTTTGTGGTTGCCCCGAGGATCCTCACCGATATCGTCCGCGAACTCGATCCGAGGGTTGACGAACATCCCGATCGGCCGTTTCCATTCGAGACAGGTCCGTGCTCGGCGAATATCTTCTGGCGGCACCGCGAATTCGTTCGGCGCCTCGAACAGGCAGACGCCATCCCGCTCGAGCATCTTTGGGCCGACGTTACAGGGCTTCAGCTGGTTGCCGACGTGCTCGAGGGAGCGTTTGAGCGCAGCGGCCAACCCAGGCGGCGGCGGCCAACAACGGCTGAGGACCACGCCGAGCGTACCGAAGCCGCCAAGATCTACCTTGCCTCGCGACTGTCGGATGCCGTAACGCTTGAGGATGTGGCGGCGGCGGTCAACGCTTCGCCATTTAATTTTGCCCGGATCTTTCAGGAGCAGACAGGCCTGCCGGTACATCGGTATCTAACGATGCTTCGCCTGAGAGCGGCTTTGGAGCGGTTAGCCGATCCGCATATCGATTTGACGGACATTGCTCTCGATCTCGGATTTTCGAGTCACAGCCATTTCACGGATGTTTTTCGGCGTGAGTTTGGCGAGACGCCCTCCGCCGTCCGCCAGAGATCGACCGAAAAAGCGATGCGTGAAATGAGCAAGAATCTGATAGCCTGACCTCGCCGTCTACGGTTATCCTCAGATCATGAAAACGGTGCGCAACGGTTTCATGATCAAAGAAACGGAGGAAATTACAATGGATACATCAAAATGTCCGGTTTGTGATTGGGAGATCAAGGATGGCGGCGTCAAGGTTACGGTGGGTGGAAAAGAGATCACCGTATGCTGCGACGAATGTGCGGCCGAGGCGATCGACAAGCACAAAACAGCGGCGGCATGACCTGCCGATGTGGGCCGCCTTTTGCGCGATGCGACAGGCGGTCCTTTTTTGATCGAATCTGTTGCATTTATGCAACTATTCTTGGCAGACGCAACGCCTCATGCTATATTGTCTTTTGTGCGTCGTGAGATAAGCTAAGACAAGAAATGGCTCGTTACGTCCTAAAACGCGATCAGAACTCTGTACCCGAGCGGCTAACTCGTTACCGGTCCGAGTTGAACGAGGAACAGTTTCGCGTGGTAACGGCCAAGCCTAAGGCTTCGCTTGTCGTCGCCGGTGCCGGTTCGGGGAAGACGCGTGCGATCACGTATCGTGTAGCGTATCTGATCGAACACGGGGTCTCGCCGCAGCGAATACTGCTCGCGACATTTACCAACCGGGCGGCACGCGAGATGCTCCGGCGGGTCGAGGCTTTGACCGGCTCGCAAAACGTTCATCGCGTCTGGGGAGGAACATTTCACCGTATCGCCAATCTCATTCTTCGCCGTCACGCGGTCAGCATCGGCTTTGATTCCAATTACTCGATCCTCGACAGCGAGGACGCTCGAGACTTCATAAACGTCTGTATCGACGAGGCAGCGATCGACACCAAGAAGAAACGCTTTCCCAAAGCCGAGGTCGTCCAGTCAATCATTTCGTATGCGAATAACACTGACCTTCCGATCGAAAATGTCATTGCCGGCAAGTATCCGTATTTCGAATTGCTGACTGCCCAGATAAAGCGTGTCGACACGATCTATCAGTCGCGAAAGCAGGAACGGAACGTGATGGATTATGACGACCTGTTGCTCAATCTTAAGCGGCTGCTCGTCGAGAAACAGGAGATCCACGATATCTATGCCGAGCAGTTTCAGCACATTCTCGTCGATGAATACCAGGACACTAATCGGCTTCAGGCCGAGATCATCGATCTGCTGGCAGTAAAACACCGCAACGTAATGGTGGTCGGCGACGACGCTCAGTCGATCTTCGCCTGGCGTGGGGCCGAGTTTACTAACATTTACGAGTTTCCGAAGCGATATCCCGAAGCCGAATTATTCAAGCTGGAAACAAATTACCGCTCGACGCCCGAGATCCTGGGCCTGGCAAACACCTCGATCTCCTGCAATCGCAAGCAGTTCCCAAAGGTGCTTACGGCTGTGCGTCGATCGCGGGATATCAAACCGGCCCTCGTTCCGTGCAGCGACGTCGAGCAGCAATCGGCATTTGTCGCGTCGCGAATCTTGGAGCTTCGCGACGAGGGCACAAATCTCGAGGACATCGCAGTGATGTACCGCTCGCACTATCATTCGATCGAACTTCAGCTCGAACTGACACGCCGCGGCATTCCGTATCGCGTCCAGTCCGGCGTCAGGTTCTTCGAGCAGGCACACATAAAAGATGTGATCTCTTACCTACGGATCATCGTTAATCCTCGCGACGAGCTGGCGTGGAAACGCGTCCTCAAGATGATCCCGGGCATCGGCAACGCGACCGCGAACCGCGTATACGAAATGATCGTGTCAGAACCGCCTGCGTTAGCAGGCGGCACGCCCGACACAGAATCACCGCGGCTTGCGGGCGGTCTGATACGTCTCGCGGAATCACCGCAAACCGCTCGCCTTCGCTCGAGCCAATCATGGAAACACTTCGTCGTCCTGCTTGAAATGCTTGTCCAGCAGGAGAATCGGAACAATCCGGCAAAGCAGATCGAGCTGGTACTCACGCACGGCTACGAACAGTATCTGCAAGAGAATTACGAAAACGCCGACCTGCGCATCGAGGATCTTAAGGGACTTGCCGCATTCGCGACGCGTTACAAATCGACCGAAGATTTCCTTTCAGAACTGGCTTTGCTCTCGACCGAGCGTTTTAAGGAGCCGCAGCCGCTAGTGGGCGAGGAGTTGATCGAGGGTGCTGAAGAGGACGAACTTTTGACGCTAACCTCAGTCCACCAGGCAAAGGGCCTCGAATGGAAAGCGGTCTTTATCATCTGGGCCGCCGAGGGCAAGTTTCCCTCGCCCCGATCTCTAAAGGAGCTGGACAGCGAAGAGGAGGAACGCCGCCTTTGGTACGTCGCCATCACGCGTGCCAAGGACCAACTTTATCTCACCTATCCGCTGCTGATGACCGACTACAATCGACAGACCGTGCTCCAAAAGCCGTCGCGTTTTGTTACAGAATGTCCGGCCGCTCTCTTTGAGGTTTGGAATATTGAAGAAGAAAGTCCGTTGCTTGCCCCAGGCCCGGCTGAGATCGCCGCACCGGACGAATATGTCAACTGAACTTTTTTGCCGCCAAAGCAACCGATCTAAAACCTCACCGCATCTAGGCAATTGAGACTAGTCGCAAGAAACTCTTCCCCGGAACATTCTACTTTAGGAGTTGTCTAAGTATTGACGATGCACAGTTTACAGGCGTGTATCGCGGAGGGAAAACTATGTCTAAGAAGAGCCTTATTGATTCGGTAGAAGTGAAGAATCCTTGCTCAGAGGACTGGAATGGAATGCGTGGAACGGACAAGGTCCGATTTTGTTCGCACTGCTCAACAAACGTTAACAATTTGTCCGAGATGACCAGAAAAGAAGCGTTTCGGCTCGTCCGGGCCTCGAAGGGCAAACTGTGCATTCGTTACATTCAGGATCCCGCGACGCGGCGGCCGATGTTTGCCGAACAGCTTCTCCAGATCACACGCCGCTCGCCGGGCATAGCAGCCGGTGTAATGAGCGCCTCGATCGCGTTATCAACGCACGCCTATGCTCAGGAGAACACGCCGGTACCACCGCCCGTGATTGTCGCCGCAAGATCGGCGACAAATGGCGAAAAGCCGGATACAAAAACCTCGCGACTCACGGGGACTGTCTATGACCCGAACCGAGCGGTAATACAGAATGCGAACGTCACCATCTACGGAATGACGAACTCCAAGACCTACACCACAAAAACGGATGAGATCGGCGTATACAAATTCGATGATCTCCCTATCGACACATACCGTGTGGAGGTAGAATCGCCCGGATTCAAAAAGGGCGACCAAGTCGTTGCAGTTGCCGAAACAGCGGACGCGATCGGTGACATCTCGCTGTCGATCGGCATGGCGACTACGGTCGAGGTCATTGGCGACGAACAAGGCCGCTGGACTACCATGGGCACAATGGGTGTTGTTGTGACCCGGGTCGTTGCGACGTCTGCGATCGCACGGGCCGTCGACTCGGACAATTTGGACGAGGTCCATGACCTTATTATCCGCGGACACAACGTAAATAGCCGCGAAAAGAGACTAAACAATATTACTCCGCTCTTTATCGCTGTTGAGAACGGAAACATCGAGATGGTTCAGTTGCTGCTCAATTTCCGTGCAAAGGTCAACGCCCGTGACAGTTCGAAGCAATCTCCGCTGATGCGTCTCGACTATGACGCGACGCCTGAGCTTGTTGACCTTCTCGTCAGATATGGCGCAAAGGTAAATATGGTCGATAGCGAAGGCAATACCGCTATTATCCTTGCTGCTTCGTCCGCCAAGGCAGACGTCCTGGAGGCCCTGATCGATGCAGGTGCCGACGTTCGTGCCGCAAACAAGGAAGGCCAGACCGCTCTTATGGAAGCCGCTTCGAATGGCGATGTCGAGAGCGTCAAACTTCTGATCGCCGCCGGCTCCGAGATAAACGCCAGGAACAAGGATGGCGAGTCCGCGT
>CAYSMU010000015.1:2504-16085 GCA_964432145.1 uncultured Chloracidobacterium sp. | reverse complement strand
CGCAGCGGCCCAAACAGCATGATAAATAGCGTCGAGCAACTGGTCTTCTGGATATGTATCTGCATACTTGGTTACGTGTATGTCGGCTATCCGCTGCTCGTGTACCTGGCCAGCATCGTTTCTCCAAAGCCCGTGAAGCGGGCAGACATCGAACCGAACGTCACCATTTTGATCACAGCATTCAATGAAGAAGCGGCGATCCGCGAAAAGCTCGAGAATACGTTGAAGATCGACTACCCCGCCGACAAACTCGAGATCCTTGTCGCCTCTGACGGATCGTCAGACGCCACAGACGACATCGTACGCGAATTCGGACCGCGCGGTGTCAAACTGTTTCGACAGGAAGGGCGCGTTGGAAAGACCTCGACCCAAAACAACGCAATAAAACGAGCCACGGGCGAGATCGTTCTCTTCTCGGACGCTACGACAATGTATAACACCGATGTGTTTCGGCTGCTGCTCCCCAGCTTTGCGGATCCAAATGTCGGCTGTGTCGCCGGCCGTCTTATCTATGTCGATGACAAACGTACGAACGTAGGGACCGGGGTTCAGAGGTACTGGGGTTACGAGACCTTCATTAAAATGGCAGAAAGCCGGGCGTGCTCGCTGATCGGCGCGTCGGGGTGTCTTTATGCGGTCCGAAAGGATGCTTATGAGCCGATGTATCCCGAGGCCTGCTCGGATTTTCTTATCTGCACGAGCATATTCCGCAAAGGTCTTCGGAGCGTATTCGCACCGGAGGCCGTCTGTTACGAGGACACCAACCATCGGCCCGGTGAAGAACTAAACATGCGTGTACGTGTGATATCCCAAACCTTTACCGATCTTTGGCGAAACCGCGATATGCTGAATCCGTTCCGAAGCGGTTTTTTCGCTATCCAACTCATCTCGCACAAACTCCTTAGATACGCGGTCCCGGCTGTCCTGGTCGCACTTTTGATAACGAGCGTGATACTTGCCGGTTCATCGCCATTTTATCTGCTCACCGTTGCCGTTCAGATGCTATTCTATTCAATGGCGGCTGCCGGTTGGGTGATCGAAAAAATGGGCGGGCGGCTGAGTGTGCTGGCGATGCCTCTTTATTTCGTGCTTGCCAACCTTGCCTCGGCGGTTGCCTTCTACAAATTTCTTCGCGGCGAGACCTATGCTCGCTGGGAACCCATCCGTCAATCCCGCTAGTTCGCGATGCCAGAACTGCTACCGGAAAAAAAACATATCAGTAAACGGGTCGGCCGAAATGTCTTTGACACTCCGCCGCGGATCTCAGTAGTTATACCTGCGTATAACTCGGCAGACCATATCTGCGAAACCATAGAATCGGTATTGAACCAAAAGTTTCGCGAGCACGAGATAATCGTGGTCAATGACGGCTCGCCGGACACCGACAAGTTGGAACGGGCAATAAAGATCTATCTCGAAGACATAATCTACATCCGGCAACGCAACGCCGGAGCAGGCGCCGCCCGAAATACCGGTATCGAAAACGCCCGGGGCGAGATCATTGCGTTCCTTGACAGCGATGACGTTTGGCTTCCTGATTTCCTTGCCTCGCAGTACGTATTCATGCAGCGGAACGATTATGACATGGTGTACTGCGACGCGATCCTGTTTGGAATGAAATCGGCATATAGAAAGACGGTGATGGAAACCGCTCCTTCCGACGGCGAATGTGATTTCGAGGGGATACTTAATCTTCGATGCAACGTCGTCACTTCGGGTACGATGGTCCGAAGAACGTCCGTGATAAGTGCCGGAATGTTCGAGAACGAACACGTCAAGGCGGAAGATTTTCACCTTTGGCTTCGGATCGCCAAAACAGGCGCAAAGATCGGTTATCAAAGAAAGCCGCTGCTGAAATATCGCGTTCATCGAGACGGACTTTCCGGCGATTCGGTAAGCCGAGTTGAGCGGTCGATCGATGCGTTTCGTCGAGTCGCTCGAACGATCGAACTTACGCATGATCAACGAATCGCCGTGGAACACCGACTCAAGAGCTTTGAAGCGGATCTGGCGGTGGAGCGCGGCAAGTCGTTATTGCTCACCGGTGACTATTTACAGGCCGCGGCCGAATTCAGAACTGCCAATTCGCACAGACGCTCGTTCAAACTCGCCGCCGTTGCGTGCATGGCTCGACTGGCACCCCAGACATTATTGAAGGTCTACAAGTCTAACCGGTCCGGTGAATTGGGACTGGTACAGCGTCCGCAGTAGGCCCAAAATAGGTTGACGCTCGTGCGTCAACAATGATAAACTCTGTTGTACGGCAGGGCCTCCAAAAGCCTTTCCGTTTCGAAAAGATCCTGCCTTTTCGATATTTTGCATAAAGACTCAACCAACACACCCGGCGTCAGCCGGGCCATTCCTAAGAACCGATCGGCGCCACGCCGAGATTTAGTCTTCCCGCTCCATTTTGGAGACCCCGCCCAATACCATGAAAAAACTTGCCACCTTTACGTTCGTCGCACTCGTCTGCGCATTGATCTTTGGGGCCGGAGTATCGGCACTCGTCAACAACGGTGATTTTGAGACCGGCGCCTTTGGCGCTTGGGCGAAATCGACCTACATCAATAATGGATTTAGTGCACCTCCGGGCGCTGGCGGAAGCGACCTGAGCACGATCGAGGGCGGCCCGGCAGTAGCTCCGTTGAGCTTGTCGGATCCGCGCACGAATAATTTGGTTCGATTTCCGGCATACGGTCATTATTCGGCCAGAGTAAACAGCGAGGCCTCGTATTCGGGCGGTGGTTTCAGTAGGAATGCTAACCAAATAGTACAAACAATACCGGCGTACATCGATCCGTCTGACGGTAAGGCCCATATCAAGTTTACGTACGCCGCGATCATGGTGAATCCGGGTTCGGGCCATACGCCCGAGCAGAAACCGTATTTTCGCGTCAGGGCAATCAACACAAGCAATGGTAACGACGTTTTGTATGATTTCCAGTCGTACGTGAGCGAGCCAGGCAAGAATTGGCAGAATGGAGCGGCGTTTAACGGCGGCACAGAGTTTTGGCAGTACCTTGACTGGACGTTTGTTGACCTGACGCCCGGGGCGGGCCATCCGGTGAATCCGGGCGATAATGTTGTCGTAACGATCTCCGCTGCAGGGTGCTCGCTAGGCGGCCATCCGGGATATGTTTACGTCGATGAGATCACCGATAACGAGATCGCGGGACCGACGGTCCAGGCCGTCGCTCCTGCAAGCGTCCCAACGGGCGGGTCTATTACATACACGTATAATTATCGCAACGGTTCGACAGTCACGATCGACCCCACGGTCGCCGCGTCACAGCCGGCCGGCGTCACATTTACCTCTGTTTCCGATAACACTAATTGTTCGCTTAGCAGCGGTACCGTGACGTGCAATTACACCGGGCTTGCAGCCGGTGGGACCAGCTCCTTTACAGTTACGGGAAATGTCACCGCGGCATCAGGTACACAGATCGCCCACGGTACATATGGTATCTCCGCGACCGGATTTCCATCGCTCGACGGGCAGACCGTCTTTACCAACGTAGTAAATTCGCCGACAACAACGACTGCGGTATCGGCATCACCGAATCCTTCGGTTTTCGGCCAGACCGTGACGTTCACCGCCAACGTTACACCCAACTCAGGCTCGGGCACACCGACAGGGACCGTCCAGTTTGTCGTTGACGGGTCCAATTTTGGAGCACCGGTAACATTGAGTGGCGGTTCGGCACAGATCAGCACCTCATCGCTGTCGGTCGGGCCGGGACACACCGTGACCGCGAACTATAGCGGTGACGGCAGTTTTCAAGCGAGCAGCGGCTCGGTCGCGGGCGGCGTAACCGTTAATAAGGCGGACGCCACTGTCGGCATCTCGGCGTCACCAAATCCGTCCGTGTCGGGACAGCCCGTAACCTTTACAGCATCCGTAGGACCGACCGCCCCCGGTGCGGGCTCTCCCACCGGAACTGTCACGTTCTATGTAAATGGGAATCCGGTGTGCACGAATGTGCCTTTGGTCGCCGCCACGGCAACCTGTTCGCCGGCATCGCTGCCGCCGGGCAATCACACTGTTTCAGTCACATACAGCGGCGATCCAAATTTCAACGGCGGGAACGGAACGCTATCCGGCGGGGCCACCGTCAACAAGGCGGACACTACGCTCAATCTAACGACATCGCCGAATACCTCGGTCACCGGCGAGCCTGTTACGGCAACTGCGACAGTATCGCCTGTTGCTCCCGGTTCGGGAATTCCAACTGGTTCGGTCACGTTTAGCGTCGACGGCAGCCCGGTATGTACGAACGTGGCCCTCTCCAGCGCACAAGCTACATGCGGCCTGCCGCCCTTAGGAGCGGGAAATCATTCGATCACGGCAACTTACGGGGGTGATACCAGCTTCAACGGCAGCAGCGGCTCGGTTTCAGGCGGCCATACGGTCAGCAAGGCCAACACTAGCGTGACGGTCACGTCTGCACCGAACCCCTCGGTCTCGGGCCAGTCCGTAACGTTTACCGCGACTGTTGCCGTCATCGCACCTGGCGTCGGAACTCCAACCGGCACGATCACATTCTTTGTAAACGGTAATCCGGTTTGTTCGGCGGTGGCAATGTCCGGGCTTCAGGCCACCTGCAGCACGTCATCACTCCCGCCGGGAAATCAAATAATTACTGCAACATACAGCGGCGATCCAAATTTCAACGGCAGCAGCGGATCGCTGTCAGGCGGACAGGCAGTAAATAAAGCTGATACCACGGTTTCTGTAACTGCTTCTCCGGCCACCACGGTAACCGGACAGTCCGTGACGTTTACGGCGACCGTTGGGGTCGTTGCTCCCGGATCGGGAACGCCGACGGGAACGATCACATTTTTTGCCGACGGCAATCCATTGTGCACGGCAGTGGCAATGTCCGGCGTTCAGGCCGCTTGCAGTACCGCAAGTATATCGCCCGGCAATCACGCAATTTCAGCGACCTATAACGGCGACAGCAACTTCAATACCAGCAACGGCTCGCTGGCAGGCGGTATGACTGTCAATCAGGCGTCGACAAGTGTTGCCGTTACATCGTCCAATAACCCATCGGTCACAGGCCAGTCGGTGACGATTACAGCCAACATTTCGGTTGTTGCACCGGGAGCCGGTACACCCTCGGGCACGGTCAGCTTTAGCATCGACGGAAATCCTGTCTGTGCCGCCGCTGCCATATCCGGTGGTCAAGCGACCTGTACCGTTTCGCTCAGTGCCGGCCTTCATCCGGTCTCGGCTACTTATAGCGGGGACTCGAACTTCAACTCGTCGAACGGGAGCCTCAGCGGAGGCCAACAGGTGGACAAGGCCGACACATCGCTGGCTCTCTCCGCTTCACCCGGCGGAGCGGTCTTTGGACAGTCAGTCACATTCACCGCCACGGTCTCTGCGAATGCGCCAGGAGCCGGCACGCCGAGCGGATCGGTGTCGTTCTTCGCGGACGGCAATCCGGTTTGCACGAACGCCGCGATGTCCGGCGGTCAGGCGACCTGTTCGACCTCATCTCTCGCGGCCGGAAGTCATGCGATAACTGCCGTTTATGGCGGTGACACCGATTTCAATGGCAGCAACGGCAGTCTCGCCGGCGGATTTGTCGTCGGCAAGGCAAATACCACCACGACTGTCACGACCCCGACAAACCCGTCGGTTTGGGGCCAGAGCGTGACATTTACGGCCACAGTAGCCCCAGTAGCACCCGGAGCCGGTACACCAACGGGCACCGTTTCATTCAACTTTGACGGTTTCTTGCTTTGCACAAATGTAGTTCTTTCGGGAGCACAGGGAACGTGTACGGTTTCCAGCCTAGCTGCGGGAAATCGCGTCGTAACGGCGGCCTATAGCGGCGACGACAGCTTTAATGTGAGCGCCGGAACATTGGTAGGCGGCCCGCTGGTGGTCAACAAGGCGGATTCGGCCACCACGATCACTAATGTACCTGCCCTGGGCAATCCATCACATGTCGGCGAGGCTTATACGGTGAGCTGGTCGGTGAGTGTTCTCGCCCCCGGTTCTGGTGATCCGACCGGGACTGTGACCGTTTCGGACGGCTCGGTCTCATGCTCGGCACCGGCGATGGCACAGTCCTGCAATCTGACCTCGAACAGCCCGGGAGTTAAGTCAATAACGGCTGTTTATGCGGGCGATGCGAATACGAACGGCAGCACGGCGGCACCCGCCTCGCATACGGTCAATGTATACATCGCCGGCATAATACAGCAATACATTAGCGGCGGCCCGAATACGGATATGTCGGGAGTCACTGTCACGCTGAGCGGTTCCGCAAATGCGGTGGTCACGACCGACCAGAGCGGGCGCTTTATGTTCGCGAACCTGTCGGGCGGAGGAAGCTTTGTCCTGACGCCGTCGGTCGGAGCAAAGACGTTCGATCCGATCACCCGATCGTACTCGAATATCCTGAATAATATCCCGAACGCCGACTTTATCGGCTACGACACAAATGCTGTTCCCCGCACTCTAACCGCGGTCAATCAGTATGTCACCCCGGGGGACGATATCATTATGCCTCTCGAACTCGAGAGCCGCGGCAATGAGGCGGGTATGACGTTCTCGCTTGCGTATCCGTATTCGCCGCTTAAGTGGGACTCGATCACATGCGGTGACGACGCTCCAAACTGCTCGGTAACCGCCGACGCTTCCGAACCCGGCAAGGTCGCCGTGACGTTCGCCCTTGCGAATCCTCTCAGTGCCGGTACACGCCAGATCATCAAACTCAAGTTCAGGACGCATGCTACCGTAACACTGAGTAACGCGATGATCACGTTTACGGACGATCCACTTGTGAAATATACGACCGACGCCGAGTCGAATCCGTTGCCGACCGGATATTCGGACGGGGCGGTCATATTCGCACAGGGCCTCGAAAGTGACGTTGGCGGCAGATACACCGGCGATGGTGAACTTCAAAGCAATGACGTCACGCTCGTTCGCCAGCTCGTCGTCGGCCTGATCGCACCGGATCCGATGTACAACGAGTTCCAGCGTGCCGACGCCGCCCCTGCGGGCACGAAGGGCGACGGTATGCTGGATGCGACGGACATCATTCAGGCAAGACGATTCACAGTGGGCCTGGATGGTGTAGTTGCTCCCGGCGGCCCGTTTCGCCCGGGTGCACAGCCCCAAGGCAATGCTCCGGCAAGGACAGCCGTGGCTGAAAGGTCGCTGCGTGTCGGTTCAGCTTCAACTTGGGCTGGAAGTAAGTTAACGCTTCCGGTTGAACTCTCCGCCAATGGTGACGAGGCGGCCTTGAGTTTCAGCCTGGACTTCGATCCAATGAAGCTCTCCAACCCCGAGGTGTCGCTGGCAGACGGATTCGGTTCCGACGTCGCCTTAACGGTTAACACCGCGAAGCCGGGCCGACTAACTGTTCTTGTCGACTCGAACGGCACACTTACATCGGGCAAAGAGAAAGGCGTCCAGTTTCTTAACTTGACCTTCGATGTGGCGGCAAAAGCGGCGAGCGGCGATACCTTTATCTCGTTCGCAGCAGATCCGGCACCTCCGATATTCTCGGATTCCGGGGCGAAGCGTCTGGATGGCGATTTCGGCAATGGAACCGTGTCGATAACGGGACCTAATGCCGCTGGAGTCGCTATTTCGGGCCGCGTTTTGACCCCTGACGGCCGTGGCCTTAGGAACGCCGATGTCACGCTCATCGACTCGAGCGGGATCGAAAGAACGGTTAAGACGGGCTCGTTTGGCTATTACCGGTTTGACGGCGTCGCCGTGGACGGCTTCTTTACGGTCCGCGTCTCATCGAGGCGGTTCAAATTCGAAACTCGCCGGGTAACGGTTAACGGCGAACTTGCGGATGTCGACCTCTTCGGAAAGGAGTAACGTTTGGCCATGTTACAGGAAAATGGGCGGCCCCTGGGCCGCCTATTTTTAGCTCGATTCAGGGATTCGCAATATCCGCGCCCTTTCCTGCCAAAAGTGTGAGATTTCCGTAAAAAAAGACCTCGATTGATCGTATCTTTTGCTCAGGACTCTACCTCGTACCCTCCCGCCGCGGAGGGCCACCCTGAGGCCAGCGTCCGAGAAGTCATAGTGAAACAAGCAAACGGCAAGACCCAATCCCTGAAAGAACAAAGCGTATGGCTGTTGACCGCGAAGATCATCGGCTTTGCTTGCAGCTTTTTCCTTCCTTTGCTCATCGTCCGCTATCTTTCGCAGGAGGCGGTCGGGCATTATCGTGAATCTTTTCAGGTAATAATGAACGCGGTAATAATCTTGCCGCTGGGCCTCTCGATGAGCGCCTACTATTACCTGGCCCGCGAGACTGATCGCCGCGGCCCCGCGATCTTTAATATCCTCCTTTTCAATTTTGTCGTGGGCGGCCTTGCGTGTCTCTTTTTGTTCCTGTTTCCACAGTCGATAGGCAGTATATTCAAAAGCGAGGAACTCACACGTCTTGCGCCGTTGATCGGGGTTGTTATCTGGATCTGGATATTCTCGACCTTTCTTGAAACGGTTGCGATCGCTAATCAGGAAGCTCGTGTCGCGACCGTATTTATCATACTCGCCCAGCTTTCCAAGACTATATTGATGGGCGCCGCGGTATTTACCTTTGCGACCGTCGAGGCGTTTATCTGGGCCGCGATGATCCAGGGGGCGATCCAGACATTCGTCCTCATGCGGTATGTAGCTACGAGATTCCCCGGCTTTTGGCGAGGTTTTTCATGGTCGTTCTTTCGCGAGCAATTGAGCTACGCGATACCGTTTGGACTGACGGGAATTCTCTGGACGGCACAGCACGACATCCATAATTATTTTGCCGGAAATAAGTTCTCCTCGGCCGAATTCGCGATATACGCGTACGGATGTTTCGAGGTACCGCTGATCGCGATGTTATCCGAGTCGGTTTCGTCGGTACTCATCCCGAGAATGAACGAACTGCATCAGGCGGGCGACAAGGACGAGATGATCAGGCTAACGGCCCGGGCGATGCAAAAGCTGGCATTTGTCTACTTTCCGATCTATTTCTTTCTATTAATTACTTCTCGTACGTTTATCATCACTCACTTTACCGAGCAGTACGCCGCGAGCGCATCTGTGTTCGCGATCAACCTGACTCTACTGCCGTTAGGCGTTTTGATCACCGATCCGATCGTTCGTTCGTATAAGGAGTTGGGCCGATTCTTCCTGGTAACCCGAATAATTGTGCTTTCCTCTCTGATCGCGGTGCTCTATTTGTTTCTTGGCTCGCTCAGCATGACCGGTATCATCGGCGTCGCGGTCGGTGCGATCATTATCGAAAAAGTTGTGGCCGAGACAATGGTCGCAAGAAAACTCGGCCTCGGACTCCATCACCTGCCACTGCTTAAGAACGTCGGCAAGGCTGCCCTGGTGAGCGTTCTGGCAGGACTGGTGACCTATGTCGTTTACTCAAACGTCCACGAGTACCTGTTACTCCTGGGCCGGCACTTTGCCGAAGATACCTTTCATACGGCTGGTCAAAGCGCGGTAAATTTTGTAGGCGGCAGTCTCGTCCTTGGCATTTCAGCAGTCGTTTTCGTACCGATCTATTTGCTGGCGGCCAACTTCGTTGGCCTGATCGAGGAATCGGAAAAACAAGCCGTTGTTAAGGTGATAAGGCGCTTTCTTCCCAACCGGGGAGTGCCGCCGGTCGCAGATACTCACGTCTAATATGTGCGGAATAGCGGGATTCATATCGAAAACTGATGAGAACGTCGCCGATCGAGCGGCCGTGCTAGACTCGATGTGCCGCGTGATAGCTCACCGCGGCCCGGACGATCAGGGAGGCGAGGTCCTCGGCCGTGCAGCACTTGGAATGCGGCGACTCTCGATAATCGATCTCGTAACCGGTCAACAGCCGATCTACAACACCGACAGGACGAAACTCATTGTTTTCAACGGCGAGATCTACAACTATCGCGAGTTGAAAGAGGACCTGGGATCGCGCGGCTACAAATTCAGGACCAACTCTGACACCGAAACTATCATTCACGCATACGACGAGTGGGGAACTGCGTGCTTAAAGCGACTCCGAGGGATGTTCGCATTTGCCATCTGGGATGAGAAGGAGCAAACGCTTTTCGCGGCCCGGGACCGCGTCGGCAAAAAGCCGCTCTTCTATTCGATCTCAAACGGCGAGTTCGTATTCGGCTCCGAGATGAAGGCCTTGCTTGAACATGGAGGCGTCAGTCGTGAGATCGATACGGGTGCCTTAGACGCCTATCTTACTTTTGGCTATGTGCCGGAGGAACTCTGCATCTTCAAGGGCGTCAATAAACTGGCGCCGGGCCATTTCCTCATTTACAAGGATGGTGATGTGAGGACCGAGCGTTACTGGGACTTTGACTATACCGGTAAGCCACTGGACGAAGACGAGGATAAGATCTCGGTTGATCTGCTCGAGCATCTTCGCGAGGCAGTCGGGATCAGGCTGATCTCCGAGGTGCCTTTGGGTGCATTCCTTTCAGGCGGTGTCGATTCGAGCGCCGTGGTAGGGCTGATGTCGCAGATCCTCGATCAGCCGGTCAAGACATTTTCGATCGGATTCAAAGAAGACAGCTTTGACGAACTCAAATACGCAAGGCTCGCGGCGAAGCATTTCAATACTGATCACCACGAGCTTATCTTAACGGCAGAGTCCGTTGAGATCGTCGATGATCTGGTTTGGCATTTTGACGAGCCCTTCGCAGATTCGAGTGCCTTGCCGACGTACATGGTTTCTAAACAAGCCCGGGAACACGTTACCGTTGTTCTATCAGGGGACGGCGGCGACGAACTATTTGCGGGATATACGCGGTATGTGACCGACAAGGATCGGAGCGGTCTCGGACGGCTGCCGCAGGCGTTCCGGAAAAACCTGATTCGGCCTATCAGTGAAGCTTTGCCGCACGGAGCCCGCGGTAAGAATTATCTTTTCAACATTTCGTTGGACGCGGCGGGCCGATATATCGACAGCATCTCGCATTTTAACGGTCCAAGAAAAGAGAAGCTCTACTCAAAAGGAGCGAGGTCAAAGATGAACGGCAGCTTCGCCCGGGGCGAAAAACTGTACCGTGCGATCTCAAGCAGTCTTGACTCCGGCGACGCGGTCGAGAACCTGCTTTATCTGGACTGCAAGACCTATCTGCCCGGCGACATTCTTACGAAGGTCGATCGGATGAGTATGGCGTCATCTCTCGAGGCCCGTTCGCCGCTGCTCGATCACAAGCTGATCGAATACGCCACTCGTATCCCGTCACGCCTCAAGCTAAACGGCCGGGAGACCAAGTATATCTTCAAGAGGGCCGTAAGCAGCTTCGTGCCAAAGGAGATACTCTATCGGGAAAAGCAGGGATTCGGCGTACCCATCAGCGAGTGGATCAACCAACGGCTGAAAGAGCGGATATTGGGTGATCTTTCGGAGAGACGGACGCTCGAACGCGGATACTGCGATCCGAAGTATGTTGATCTTTTGGTCAACGAACATTCACGCGGGCGACGCGACCATTCGCACGCGTTGTGGACGCTTTGGATGTTCGAACTTTGGCAACGGAGGTATGTTGACAGCACCGTATGAGTCTCGATAACACGTCATTTCTAACAAAGCTCAAATGGAGCCTGCCGTGGCTTGCTCGATATCCTGCTGCGCGGCTCAGGGCATTATTCGAGCGGACAGCATTTGAAAAGAAGCACATCATCGTTACAATCGCAAATCACTTCGAGCCCGGGTGGTCGGTAAACGGATTTCTGGATCGCAAAACACAGCTTGCCCGAATGAAGGACTACCATCGAAGGGCACGATCGATCGGCGACATGGTGCTCGATGCCGACGGCACAAAGTTCCGACATACGAACTTCTATCCCGGCGAACAGTATGACGCGGATATTCTCGATATCATGGCCGAGATGCAGTCCGAGGGCCTCGGTGAGGTCGAGATCCACATGCATCACGAGGGCGACGGGCCCGACACGCCCGAGAATACGCGTCGGGTGCTCGAAACCTTCCGCGATCGACTGGCCGAACGCCACAGATGCCTTTCGAGAATGGATGGCGTCGATATCCCAATGTACGCTTTCGTCCATGGTAACCTTGCGCTCGCCAATTCGTGCGGCGGTAAATACTGCGGCGTGGACAACGAAATGGAGATCTTGCGCAGCACCGGCTGCTACGCGGACCTGACGCTCCCGTCGGCCCCGGACCGATCACAGGTTCCAGTTCTAAATCAGATCTACGAATGTGCTTTGCCGCTTGATCAGGCGGCACCACATCGGCAGGGCCGTAGGATCGAAGTCGGTGGAAATGAGCCCCGATTGCCACTGATTATGACCGGGCCGCTCGTTTTGTACCTGAATGAGCGAAACGGCGTTCTGCCTCTGCCACGAATAGACGACGGGGCTCTAACGGCGAATCAACCGCTCGATGCGGCACGGTTCAAACGCTGGCAGTCCGCCGGTGTCACTGTCGCGGGACGGCCCGATTGGTTGTTTGTAAAGCTATATTGCCATGGATTCTTCGATCACGATCAGGAAGCCTGCATTGGTGAGGACGCGAAGCGGTTCTTCTCCGAGATGGTCGAGCGGTCTGAGAAACAAGGGCACAAGATCCATTTCGCTTCGGCCCGCGAAGCCTTTAACATGGCGGCGGCCGCCATCGAAGGACGAACGGGAGACCCGGGGAAGTATCGTGACCATAAGCTCAGGTCGATCATGAAGACCGGCAGCCTGTCGAAAGCGATATCGTTCGCGTGGCTTTCCGTAGAGGTCTTTTTCGATGTTTGCCTCGTGCCGATAGGCGCTACGATATGACTGTTACAACGGTGCGAAAACCGATAAGCAAGATCAAGAAGATCCGCAGCCTCGATGAGATCCTCACTCGCGGCGGACAGGCGATCTCTGCGTATCGCGAGCAGCGACGCGGGCCAAGCTCTATCTGCAGCGACGACGAGTTCATAAAGCTCGTGGATGCAAGGTCCTTCGGCAAGGCCCCGATCATCGCCGAGACTGTGTGGCAGAAGTTCTTCATGAACGGGGAGGAACATTTCTTTCCTGTTTTCAAAGATCCGGAAGCTTCAGTTGCCGCGTTTCGAGAGGCGTTTGGAGCCGGTGCTGAAACTTACTTCATTGACGCCGCGGACCGGATCGTTTCCGGCCGCATCGATCTTCTCGGTTACGGCAGCTTATTCGTCGGCACCGATATCGACTGGCATCGCGAGCCCTTGTCCTCCAAAAGTTCGCCTCGGAAACACTGGAAGGAATTTGACGAACTTGATTCCTCTGAGACGGGCAATAAAAAGGTCATTTGGGAACTAAACCGGCACCAGCATTTCTTTACGCTCGGCGTGGCTTACTGGCTGACGGCCGATGAGCGATATGCGACCGTGTTCGTCGAGCATCTGGAATCCTGGATGGAACAAAATCCTCCGGGGATCGGGATCAACTGGGCGAGCAGTCTTGAGGTCGCGTTTCGTGCGATGTCGTGGATATGGGCGTTCCATTTCTTTCGTGAGTCCGATGCTCTGACACCTTCCGTATTTTACGAGGCACTGAAGTTCCTTCACCATCATGGCAGCCATATCGAAAGGTATCTGTCGAAATACTACAGCCCAAACACG
>CAYSMU010000015.1:0-2494 GCA_964432145.1 uncultured Chloracidobacterium sp. | reverse complement strand
TCTCACGGGAGAGGGCCTCGGGCTTTACTATCTGGGCACTCAATTGCCTTTCCTCGAGCGAGCACCGCAATGGCGAAAACTCGGCGAGGGAATACTGTTTACCGAGATCACGAAGCAGATCTACGAGGACGGGATCTATTTCGAGCAGAGCATCTGGTATCAACGTTATACGGTCGATATCTATTCGCATTTCGTTATCCTGCGAGCGTTGTCGGGCGAATCGTCTTTCGAGGGCAATTCCGCCGATCTCGAGCGGCGGCTGCAGTCTGCCTTTGATGCTCTGATGCACCTAACGATGCCCGACGGCCGTACGCCGCTTATCGGTGACGATGACGGCGGCCGGCTGCTGCCGCTGACGAGCAGTGCCTCTGACGACTTTCGAGGCTCGCTCGCGGTCGGTTCGATACTTTTCGACCGGACTGATCAGAGACGTGCCGCCGGGCCGGCGAGCCAGGAAGTGCTTTGGCTCACAGGCGCCGAGGGCATCAACGCCTTTCGGGCTTTGCGGCCCACCGAACCCGAAGCCCCTTCGATGTACTTTGCGAAAGGCGGCTACTGCGTCATGCGTGACGGCTGGGAGGTTACAGACAATTGTCTGATCGTCGATTGCGGCGAGGTCGGTTCGCTGGCCGGCGGGCATGGCCACGCCGACGCATTATCCATCGAACTCGCGATGCATGGACGCACTCTGCTCGTAGACTCCGGAACTTATACCTATCACGATACGCGCGAGCTGCGCGACTACTTTCGCTCGACCGAGGCACATAATTCGCTCGTGATCGACGGCCGCTCGTCGTCCGAACCCGGCAATCCGTTTAACTGGATGTCGCGTGCCGAAGCTCGCTGCAATGCATGGATCGGCGAAGAGCGATTCGACCTGTTCGAAGGCTCGCATGACGGTTATCGCCGTCTGGCCGACCCGGCAACTCACCATCGAAGCATCCTGTTTCTCAAGAACGACTATTGGATAGTTCGCGATCATGTCGAAGCCGCGAGTGAGCACGACTATTCGCTTAACTTCCATTTCGATCACGGCGTAAAGACCGCGATCGGCGATGACGCGACATGGGTCGGCGGGGACGACCACCGGATCTATACGTTTGGCGACAATGGCTCGTGGCAGCAGAAAGAGAGCTGGATATCAAAGAACCATGGAAATCGCGTCAATGCGCCGTTCCTCAGATTTGTGTCATCCGGCGACGGGCCGCAGGAGTTCTTCACGTTCATTCTGCCTGCGTCGCCCGGGGTCGAACCGCCGGCCGTAGCCGAGATCCCGATAGCGTCGGGCCGTGCCTTCGTTATACAATACGCCGCATATAAGGACGTTTTCGTCTTCAGCGATGAGCCCGGCGTGTCGATCGACAACGGCATTTTCGAATCGAATTTCCGATATTCGTGGGCAAGGCTGAGTTCGGGTGAAGCACTGCCCGACGAATTCGTTCTGATCGACGGCAACCGAATGCGACTCGGCCCTGACGACATTTTCGATTCGGACGATGTAAGCTACGCGTCGGCCCGACGGCTGGGCAAGCAACTGTATGTCAAAACCGACCTCGGCCGCTCGATAGGCGTGCTTTCCAGATAACCACATCCAGTTGAAACGACGAATCCTACAACTTACGGGCAGCTTTCATCAGGGCGGTTCCGAATGCCAGGCCGTGTCGCTCGCTTCGCGGCTGCGCTCCGAGGGATCGTTTGAGGTCTTTCTGGCAACGCTTAATAGCGACGGCCCGTTGCGGACAGATGCGGCCGCCGCCGGTTTTGCCGAGATCGCCGAGTTTCCGCTCACATCCTTCTATAACGCCAACTTCGTATCAAAGGTCCGCAAATGCGCTAATTACCTGCGGGATAATGATATCGAGCTGGTACACACGCACGATTTCTATACGAACGTGTTCGGAATGGCCGCCGCTACGCTTGCCGGCGTAAAGGCACGTATCGCATCGAAACGCGAGACCGGCGGAATGCGGAGCGGAGCGCAGGACCTCGTCGAGCGTATTGCGTTTGGCCGTGCACATGCGATCGTCGCTAACTCAAATGCAGTCAGGCAGCATTTGCTTGATCGCGGCATTTCCGCTCAAAAAATCTCGGTCATCTACAACGGCCTCGACCTTTCGCGATTCAATGTCGATCGCGACCCCTGTCGCGTCGCCCGAAAATATGGCTTCGCACACCGGGAAGGCGACTCTGTCGTAACGCTCGTTGCCAATCTGCGGCACGAAGTAAAGAACGTGCCAATGCTGCTGCGTGCGGCAAAAACGGTGCTTGCAGCAAACGCCGCTGTCCGATTCGTGATCGCGGGCGAGGGTGAACTCGAGGCCGAACTCAGGCGCCTCACAGACGAACTCGGCATTTCGCAAAACGTCCACTTCATCGGCCGCTGTGCGGACGTGCCCGAACTGCTTGCCGCATCCGACGTATGCGTGCTGACCTCGTCTGCCGAGGGATTTTCAAATGCCATTCTCGAATACATGGCTGCCGGCAAACCTGTCGT